>PMLV01000207.1 GCA_003160635.1 Acidimicrobiaceae bacterium
GCCGATTAAATCAACAGTCTCCTAGTGAAGTACCGTTGCCACTCCCCCGGCACCAACGACCACGAGCGTGCCCGCGAGGTCACCCTCGTGTCGATAACGGCAGCCGTAACCCGGCAAATGGTGTGAGACCACGTGGGGGGAAGGGTGTGCATGAGATGAGGTCGGCTCCAGAGATGGCGCTGCTTCCGGTTCTGCCATGCGGGCTTTGCCGACGGTTCAGTCGTCTTCTCGGGCTAACTATCTCAATGGATGACAAGTCATTGAATGAGTCGTCATTTTATGGGAAACTCTGTCCACAGTCGGAAACGCCCGCCTCGTCTCACGAGCAAGTTCTATGCGAGTCCGATCGGGACACGACACCGTCGCTGTAGTGACTAATGGCCGGAACCAAGGAGCCACCTGGTGAGTCTTTTGCGAGAGCACGAAGGAAGTCGGTCGGACGGGCTCCACGTCGCATTGGTCACAGGAGGCGGGGGGGCAATCGGATCGGCAATTTGTCAGGAACTCGCGCGCCAAGGCAAGGTCGTCGCTGTGGCAGACATCACCGGTGCAGCCGAGACCTGCAAGGATCTTCCTGGTAGCGGACATATGAGCCTGGAACTCGATGTAACGCTGCTCGAGCAGGTGAGACAATGTGTACAGGACGTAGATCGAGAGCTCGGCGCCATCGACGTCTTGGTCAATGTGGCTGGTTGGGACCGTTTCATCCCGTTTGTAGACACAACCCCAGAGTTTTGGGAGAAGGTGATTGCGGTCAACTACCGCGGCCCGATCAACACGGTGCACACCGTCTTACCCTCGATGATCGAACAGCGTCGAGGTCGTATCGTGTCGGTGGCTTCTGACGCGGCTCGGGTCGGTTCTTCGCTTGAGTCAGTGTACGCGGGGGCGAAGGCAGGCGTCATAGGATTTTCGAAGAGCGTGGCGAGAGAGGTCGCTCGCTATGGCGTCACCGTGAACGTCGTATGCCCCGGCCCGACCGAGACTCCCCTGATCCGCAATATGGCAGCCGATTTGGGCACCGGCGACAGCTTCATCGATTCTCTAACGAGGGCAATCCCGATGAGACGCCTCGCCGATCCCGGTGAGATCGCCCCAGCAGTTGCCTTTCTCGCGTCCGATGGCGCCAGTTTCATAACTGGGCAAACGCTGTCAGTCAGCGGAGGCCTTACCATGATCTGATACGCGGAAAATATGGTGCCCTCGACCAAGAGCTCCTTCTATCGTTAACCCTCAGCTCAGGAGGCAACCAGCGAAGGTTTGTTTCGAGTTGGTTTGCGCGCATGTCCCTCCGATCCCCCCCTTCGGACGAGCAACGCTCGTGCGGCGGCGCGCAAACCATCTGGAGACGAAGATCTGGAACCCCGACTGGTCATGACGGCGAGCACCTCGAAAGTGAATTGGCTCGTCCGCCTGGAAGCGCCGTGCCGCTGCCTTAGGGTCGCGGTCCGTCGAGATGATGGTTCCCCGGCATAGACCAACGGCCGGATGCTATGCGGCCGCCGCCTTCGGGATATCCCCCAGTTTCGCCCCGAATTCGCCTCGGGCTGTCTATCCGAGGCGCTCGATAATCGTTGCGTTGGCCATGCCGCCTCCCTCGCACATGGTCTCGAGGCCATAGCGCGCGCCAGTGCGCTCCATCTCGTTGAGCAGAGTGGCCATGAGCTTGGCACCAGACGCTCCGAGGGGGTGGCCCAGAGAAATCGCCCCTCCGTTCACGTTCACCTTGTCCATATCTGGGTGATGCTCCTTCGCCCAGGCCAGTACGACGGGAGCGAATGCCTCATTTATTTCTATGAGGTCAATGTCGTCCAAAGTGAGGCCCGCCCTCACGAGAACTTTTGTCGTGGCGGGGATAGGCGCGGTCAGCATTATCTGGGGATCTTCGGCAGCGAGGGCAAAGGCGTGGAATCGGGCCCGGGGCCTCAGGCCCAGCGAAGCAGCGCGTTCCTCGCTCATGATAAGTACGGCCGAAGCGCCGTCGGAGATCTGTGAACTGTTGCCTGCGGTGATCTTACCGTCTGGTTTGAAGGATGGCTTCAGTTTCCCGAGAGACTCGACGGTGCTATCAGGCCGGATTCCTTCGTCGGCTCTTACTAGATCATCGGAGCAGGTCACCTCGCCAGAGTCCTTGTCCATGTGTTTCGCAACCACCGGGACGATCTCTCGCTCGAATCTGCCTTCCGCGGTTGCTGTCGCAGCCTTCTGATGACTAAGGGCACTAAAGGCGTCGAGCTCTTCTCTCGAGAGATTCCAACGCTCCGCGATCATCTCTGCGCTGATCCCCTGAGGTACCAGTCCCCCTACGGATTCGTAGCGAAGGTCAACCTCGGGCCCGAACGGGGACCCGGCGCCTTGGCCCCTGCTTGAGCCCATCGGAACCAGGCTCATAACCTCTACGCCCGCCGCAATGACCACTTCGTACTGCCCTGCCATCACGCCCTGGGCCGCGAAATGGATGGATTGCTGAGAAGAGCCGCACTGACGATCAACTGACGTGCCCGGTACGGACTCCGGAAAGCCAGCAGCCAAGACAGCGTTGCGAGCCACGTTCACCGCCTGGGCACCGACCTGGCTTACACAGCCCATAATGACGTCCTCAACCAGCGAAGGGTCCAGATCGTTTCGCGCGACGAGAGCCTTGAGTGTCTCGGCGGCCAATCCCACAGAGTGCCAACCAGACAGCTTCCCGTTACGCCGTCCGCCGGCAGTTCGAACGGCATCAACGATGACGGCAGTTGGCATTCCTAGCCCTCCCGGAACAGGTTTTTCGCGAGTCAGATTGAATGGGCGTTCAGTATAGAACGAAACTTCGCGGCCCGCCTATCGATTCTCCTAGGACGAACCGGACTCGTTGGAGAGCACCTTCGTGCCCAGACCCGGTGCGTCCAGGCGACCAATTCGGACTGTTCTCAATCATTTGTCCCCAGGTCCGGCCACGATGCGCTCCATGACGCCAGCGCCTCCGATGGGTCTCGCTCGAAAGACCCACCCCCGTGGCCAGAACTTCACGGGTGAACTCGTTGACGACATCGGTGCACGTGAGGCCGCGGTGGTCGCCGGTCCCGAGGTCCCGAGGTCCCGACTCCGGCGCTCGGAGGAATACCGACCCTTTGTGCCGCAGTCTGACACCCATTGAAGCCCTGCCCCTCTCGGATCCCAAGCATGCCAGAGCCCAGAGTGAATAGATATTCAGTATAATTCCGTCGCTCAGTCAGTTGCCCCTTCGGAACTGACTCCACGATGAACCACGCGGAAGGTGGAAACCGAATGACTGCAGAAGCCGACGCCTCCGAGGTGCCACGTGATAGTCCGCGAGGGCCTCTGAACGGTGTGCGGATTGTCGACTTCACAGAGAACATGTCCGGTCCACTTGCAACCATGATCCTTGGCGACCAAGGGGCCGATGTAATCAAGGTTGAGCCACCCTCCGGCGATGCGCTGCGGGCGGTAGGGACCTATGCGAACGGCATGGCGGCCTTCTTCGCCAATATCAACCGGTCGAAACGTTCTCTCGCTCTGAACTTGAAGGCTGACAAGGCCCCAGGTGTCGTTGCTGCGCTGGTCGATCAGGCCGACGTGGTGTTGCATAATTTTCGGCCGGTTGCCGCATCAAAGCTCGGCATCGATGCTCGAAGTTTGTGTTCAGGCCGCCCACGACTGATTCACGTGACCATTGTCGGATTCGGCACGGACGGACCGTACAGCGGTCGGCCGGCTTATGACCACGTATTGCAAGCGCTCGCCGGGTACGGCGACCTCCAGCGGGGCAAGAATGAGCCGCCAGTGCTGGTACGCCAGGGGATCGTCGACAAGATAACGGCGTACCATGTTGCTCAAGCAGTAACTGCAGCGCTGTACGAACGCGCGCAGACCGGTCGAGGCCAAGCCATCGAGATCTGCATGCTCGACGTCGCGATTGCCGCGATGTGGCCGGATGGGATGATGAACCACACCATTCTCGAGCCTGAGAAAATCCGTCCTCCGGTCAGCCACAGTTTCCGAGTCATCTCGACCAAAGACGGCTTCATTGCATTCGTGGTTGTGACAGCCCGACAGCAGGAGCACTTCCTGCAAGCACTTGGCCTGGGCGAGAGCAAGTTATTGACGGCCGAACTCTTGCGAAAAGCAACGGATTTGATCGCAACCCACTCGACTCAGGACATCGTGGATCTACTCGCCCGACACGACGTGCCCGTTGCGCCAGTTCTAAGTCTTGACCGGCTACACGAGCATGAACAGGTACGGGCGAACGGGTCAATCGACGAGTTTCGTCATCCACACTTAGGGCCGATACGGCAGGCTAATCCGGCTGTCCGGTTCGCCGATCGACGAGCTAGCGAACTAAGGCCTGCCCCTTCAGTCGGTGAACATAATCACGAAGTGCTCACGGAGCTTGGTTTCGGGCAAGGTGCTATTGAGGAGCTCGTAGTATCAGGTGTTGTCGCTTCGGAACGGGAAAGCGATAAGGCCAGCTCGAGGTGACGAAGTCCGCGAAGTGACTTCGCCGAAAGGAGAGGCAATGTCAACGCAACTGCTGTTCGAGAAGACGGATGGTGTGGCGATCATCACGCTCAATCGTCCTGAGAAGAGGAACGCCTTTAGCGATGTGATGCTCGCGGACTGGGCGGAGGCGCTTCGGGAAAGTCAATCGGACGGGGCAGTCGGCGCCGTAATTGTCACCGGTATGGGGCGCGCCTTCTGCGCCGGGGGCGATCTTGGCCAAATGGGTGATGTTGGGGGAAATGCCGCGCTGTATATCGGCGAATTTCTGCGCCGCAATGTGCATCCCGTCGCGGAAGCAGTGCGATCGCTGCGTAAGCCCTATATTGCTGCGGTCAACGGTGTGGCAGCAGGCGCCGGGATGGACATGGCTTTGATGGCGGACATTCGCTATGCCGCGCGCAGCGCAACATTCATGGAGAGTTACGTCAAAGTTGGACTGCTGCCTGGCGATGGGGGCGCATTTCTTCTTCCGAAAGTGGTGGGGACCGCGAAAGCCCTTGAGCTTCTCTGGACCGGAGATTCGATTGATGCGTTGGAAGCCGAAAAAATGGGGATCGTGTCGAGAGTGTTCGATGACGACGTCCTCTTGGACGAGGTAAGGACGTTTGCCGCTCGCCTAGTCGGAGGCCCTAGGGTAGCGATCAGGCTGATCAAGCAGGCGGTCTATCGATCGATAGGTGGAGATCTTCTTGGTGCGTTGGACGACATAACCGGACCTATGGGTGTCGCGTTCGCGACCGAGGATCATCGCGAGGCAGTCCGAGCTTTCAGTGAGGGTCGGAAACCAGATTTTCGAGGCGTATAAGGGCAGTTTTTGTCAAGCGTTAGAAAAGCAGAATAAGGGTGCTGCTGACGGTCAGAAGGTAGCGCCCGCCTGGCTAGCGGACGGTGCACCGTCCCGTAACCGAAAGGGATTGTGATGCCGCGAGGCCCAGAAGGGACAGGTCTGGATAGCACTGAAGAATCGGACCTGATCATGTTAGTGCGGAGGTTCGGCGAGAACGAAGTGGCCCCGATCGTCCGCGAGTACGACGCTCAAGAGAAGTTACCGTCCGAGATACTCGAACGAATGGCGATGCTTGGATTCTTTGGCGGAACCGTTCCGCCGGAGTTCGGCGGGCTCGGTCTCGACTATCTCACCTATGTATCAGTAATCGAGGAGATGTCGAGATTTGATCATTGTCTCGCAATGCTCATGAGCATGCCTTCGGGACTCGTTGGATCGGGCATCCTAAAGTTCGGTACCGAAGAACAGAGGGAGCGATGGCTGATGCCTCTGGCCCTGGGACAGACATTCGGCGGCGGAGGGGTCACCGAGCCTCGCTCTGGATCTGACGTGGCCGGTACACAAACTCGCTACACGCGCGATGGACCCAACTTTAGGTTGACCGGTGCAAAAGCGTGGATCACCAACCTGGACATCGCGTCGTTCTTCGTGACGTTTGCCACTTCCGACCCTTCGCTTGGTAGACGCGGCATCTCTGCCTTCATTGTCCCAGCTGATGCTCCAGGCGTAATCAAGCGCCCATTTCGCAACAAGCTGGGCTTTCGCCCGCTGTGCACTGGCGAGTTGACGTTTGAGGACGTCGTCCTTGGATCCGATTCGCTGCTAGGTGAAGAGGGAGACGGGTTCCGAGTTGCGATGACCGCTGTAGAACGAGGTCGCCTCACCGTAGCGGCTCGAGCGGTTGGACTCGCGCAGGCGTGCCTCGACGACTCGACCGCCTACGCCAGGGAGCGGATCGTGTTTGGACACCCGATCAGTGAATTCCAAATGGTCCAGAAGAAGCTCGCCGACATGGCTGTCGAAATCCAAGCGGCGAGGCTTCTTACTCGGGACTGTGCGAAAGCCCTGCAAGCCGGGCAGCGGGGACGGAAGGAGGCGAGCATGGCAAAAATGTTCGCCAGCGACGTGGCCCAGCGCGCCGCTACAGAGGCGCTGCAAATCCACGGCGCAAACGGGGTTTCTGACGAGTTTCGCGTCAATCGGTTCTACAGAGATTCGAAGGTGTTTCAGATAATCGAGGGACCCAATGACATTCATCGCACACTCGTGTCCGACTACGTCCTCGGTGTTCGTTCCGACTGACCCGCCCCTTCATATTGCAAAATCGATGCAGATGTCCTCAGTGGTGCGGTTTGAGATGATTCGCGGATCCCCCACCTACTCTCAGATCATCTTGCTGCGGTCGAAATCGATCGGACCACAAAATCGTATTGACGAGAGACGTACTCATCAAGAGTATAAATTCGCCCCCAATACCAATATTTTAGCCCCCACATATGTGCGAGAAATGCAAGGTCATACGCAACTAGATACGGATCGTCATGGATGAAGTCGCCGGCTTTTACTCCTCTGTCTACGACATCGGCGAGAAGTCGAGTCGTCTTCTCTTCCAAACGCATTAGCTTCTTTTGAGCAGCTTTGTTCAGCGTCTTCGACTCACGATACGTCAGGAGGACTGCTGGTCGTCGGCTGTCGATTACACCACAGTAAGCGGCGAAGGCGGCATACAGCTGCGTGGGTGGATCGTCGTGGAGAGCTATCGCAGGCGGAATCTCACGACTGAAGGCTTCGAGTATGTCGACGATGACCAACTCCAGTACGTCTTCCTTGCTGGACACGTATTGATAGACCAAGCCGACACTCATCCCGGCGCGTTCCGCTAGGCTGCTCATTGACATCCCGTGAAAGCCCTCCCGCTCCAAGAGCTCGGTCGCTGCCCGAAGGATCTGCCCCCGGCGCCATGCGGTTCTTCGAATCCGAGACGAAGATCGAGCGGGACCTTTCCCGTTCTCATTTCCAAGCTTGGCGTCTTGACCAGTTGAGCTGGGCATGCATTTCCCTCAGGATTTCAGACGATATGTCGTTGGTAGACTTGTACAGTATCCTACCTGGGGTTTCACTGAGTTGACCTTCCGACCTCCGGAGCAACTCGTGCCAAGTACTACGCACCTGAACGAGATCGAGGTGCATTTGGCCCAACCAGGTTCTTGATCCGAACAATCGAGCTGGGCCCCTGTATGGAAGCGATGGCGATTGAAGGGATTGAGCCGCGACAAGCGTGGGTCCGTTCGGTTCTGGACCGCAGAAACCGACGCCCGTTCTTCGAGGAATGCCCCCATCCTCTCCCATATGTAGGGCAGGGATCCTGGTTCCAACGGTCTATCCATTCCCGGAAGCCACCTTTGAGGGCGCTTTAGGGTGAACCCCGCATTGTCGATGATGGGCGCGGCCGAACCAAGAGTCAGTCCAGGTCCTTCCGATCAATTTCATGACTAGCTTGAACGCTTACTGACCCTTCTGGAGGGGCTAACCAAGTGAATCGTGCGGCGATATTGGGAATCTCAGCCCCAAAAGACCCACTCGTTATCGCTTTGAACCTGGGCGGACTCGATAGGCAATCGGCCCATAACTGTCTTTCGGCAATGTCACATCGTCAGTCGCCTGATATCAGCAGCCACCGCGCCCCACTTAGCCAGGTCTGAAGGGTCGTTGGGCCAGTCGCCGAGCACGTCGTAGAGGATTACTCGCTGCGCACGTCGTGCGTAGCGTTCGACGATGGCGCCTGCAATAGTCGACCACGTTCCTTCGACCGTGAAGTGAGCCAGAATGTCATCCGAGATCACCCTGCGAGCTCCAGCTTGATCCCCCGCTCGAAAGCACTTTTGGAGCGCTGTGGTTGTACCCTCGAATCCGATCCGGTCGAAGAGAAAGGTGTAATTCGGCGTTGAACCGTAAAAGGCGACACGTTGCCGAGCCCGTTCCCGCCACTTATCACGCTCAACATCTGTCTCACCGGCGATTGCGAAACAGGGAACGATAACGGTCAAGTCATCTGGGTCCCTTTTACTCAACTTCGCGCCCGCCTCGAGTTCGACACGCACGATGGCGTCGAGATAGTCAGTCGTGTTCAGTGGGTGGACATGCAGTCCATCAGCCACCTCGCCGGCCATGCGGATCATCCAGGGATTGACCCCTGCGACATCGATTGGCGGCGGGTCAACGTCAATGGGACCCGGTGACCACTCCTTTGGCAAGAGACTGAATTTGAAATAGTCGCCCTCGTAATCGAGCGCTGCCGCTCCCTGGAACGCGTTGAAGATCGCCCGCAAGCTACGTACATAGTCCCGCATACGCGGACCAGGATGTTCGAACGTCGCCGAGTATCGGCGTTCGATGTGTGAGCGAACCTGGGTGCCGAGACCAAGCCTGAACCGGCCAACAGTCGTCTCGGCAAGCTCCCACGCTTGTTGAGCAGTGACCATCGGACTCGATGCAAACGCGACCGCTACGGCCGTTGAGTAGTCAAGACTCGCCGAGAGTGCCATCGCTGCCAGCGATAGATATGGTGTGCGAGCAACTTCGGTCATCGCAATCCCGTCGAAACCTGCAGACTGTGCTGCACGCGCCAATTCTTGAGCCCTGCGTAGGGGAAGCGGGTATGTCATCAAGTCGACTCTTATCGGGGATCGAGTCTCTGTCACGCTATTCCTACCTCCACATTCCTATGGTCGAGCGCTTCCACGGCACCATCCGCCAAGAGTGCTGGCGCCCGTCACGAAATCCTTGGAACCTACAAAAGCGCAAGGCAGGATCAGAGCATCAATTGTCTCGCCGGCCATCTGCCACCCCGCTTGCTCGGTCTGAAAGACCTAGGAGAGCTCGCCGAGAATCGATGTCGCCGGATCCCACGGCGGGCGACCCGCAGTTTGAGCAAGGCCTTCGAGCGCCAACCCGTATCCGATCTCATCGTGGATCGCACGCTTGATGTGATGCGTTGTAGCGACTCTGCTGTACCTCGCTACCAGGGGGGGCAACGCGAGGAACCGGTTTGCGATCTCGCGCGCTCGGTCCATCAGACCACCGGCCTCGACCACCTCGCCCACTACGCCGAGCGCGAGCGCCTGATCGGCGCTCAGCGTCTCCGCCATCATCAGGAAGTAGCGACCTCGATTGGGCCCCAGCAGCATGGGCCAGATGATGTGAGCACCATCTCCTGGAATGATCGAGTTCTTGATGTGGACATCACTAAATGAGGCGTGTTCCGCCGCTAGGACGATGTCCGAGATGACAGCCAACTCGGCATGGATAAGCGCTGGACCGTTGATCGCAGCGATTATCGGTACGTCGATCTCTAGCAGGTTGGCAAGGAGTCGCTTACCCTCCGAGTACGTGATGTTCCATATGTCTGCTGGGATTCCCGCCTGTCCAAACCCCGGGCGTTGCTCGGGAAGATCGCCGGGAAGATTGAACGGCTCGATGTTGGCGCAGAACGAGTCACCAGTTCCCGTCATGATAACGACCCGGTTCTGCAGGTCAGCAGCCACATCAGCGAAGAGATCGGAAAGTTCCCGGTGTACCTGCCGATTCCACACCAGAGGTCCTTCGTTGGTGTGGAATCGCATCTCAAGCAGGCCGTCCGTGCGTTCAAGATTCGCGAACGAGTACTTGTTCGCGTAGTTCGCTAGCGATGACATCAGCTACCTCCTCTGCAGTTCTGCCTCATCGACCCTACGACGCAGAACCCGGCGGCAGCACGGCGAACGTATTAATCACAAAGGCCACTGCGGAGTAGTAGCCACAAAGCGCAACGATTTCAACGGCCCCTCGCTCACCGAACGCTTCCTCCACCTGGCTGTACATCGACTGATCCAGTGAACCACTATCCAAGATCTGCCTGCAAGCTACATGAGCGACACGCTGCGAATCTGAAAGGACCTCCGGTGCCCGTCCAAGCCAAAGTGCCTCTAGAACGGACTCCGGTACGTCTAGCTTCTTGGCCATTGCGGCGTGCATCTGCCACTCGAACTCCGCATTCCAATGCGACACAATCGTGAGAATCACAATTTCCGTGACGACCGGGTCAAGCGATGTTTCGCTCCGGACAGCGGTTCCGAGTGCCTGCAGATGGCGCCCGACCGCCGGCGAACGGAGCAACGGGTTAAATGGCCCAATCAGATGTCCCTCTGCATTTACGACACCTGCTCCGCGAGTACGCACGATCTCGTCCCAGAGAGCTTGACCATCGTCGTCGAGTTCGTCGCGCACAAGGCCACGAAGCCGGTCCATTACGCTCCAGCTCCTGACGAGGTACTGGGTACGTAAGATCTACCGACGTTCGGAAAGAACGGACCTCGTCCGTCTCGGTTCCTCCCGATCGTGTGCACGTCGCCCGCGTCCGGCGCGTCAACCTTGACGATATTCGAGCCAAACGGCTGTATCTTGTGCGCAGCAGTCATGGGTCTGCTCGCCTCCTTCCATGAGTAGCGGCTCCACACGTGTGTGGATCCACATATGACAACTTCGATGAACGGCTATTCAATGCTACCCCGCGGCCGACGTCACCGCGTATCCTAGGAGTTCACGTTTTGCTGTCCTCGCGAACGAGCAGCTCGCGCAACTCGCCCTTGGCGACCTTGTTCAGAGTCGAGCGAGGGAGCTCTTCGACGAGCCGGATCTCTCTCGGCACTTTGAAGGAGGCAAGTTGACGCCTGCAGCGGTCGAGGATCCTTGCCGTCAGTACTTCGGGCTCGACAGAGCGGTCCTGTAATACGAAGGCGACGGGCACTTCATTGAGCATCTCGTCGGGCCTGCCGACCACGGCCACCTCGGAGACCCCCGTGATGCCCAACACCACCTGCTCGACTTCGGCTGCGGCCACGTTCTCTCCGCCAACCTTCATCATGTCCTTCGTGCGACCGGCGAACGAGAGGTGGCCATCAGGATGAAGCAGGGCCTGATCCCCAGTCATAAACCAACCATCGGCGCGATACGACGCCGCTGTCGCCTCTTCATCGTGGAGATAGCCGGCGAATAGCGACACACCAGGTACGCCCAGAACCTCGACGTTGCCTACCTCGTCGACGCCTACGGGACGCCCGTCATCGTCGACGAGACGAAGCTTGTACTCCGGCGCAACCCGCCCCATGCCGCCGCGATGACCGGGGTAAAGCGCGTCATCGACTGCACAATGTGTGACGGTTTCAGTCATCCCGTACCATCCGATCGTGCGCACTCCGAGCAGCTCATCCTCAGCCGGACGCGACACACCATTCCCCCAGAGCCGGAAGTAGTGATCGGGCGCCGGGCCCTGATTGACGAGCGCCTTCACGCAGAATGGCACCATGCCTGACCAGGTGCACCGATGACGCATCGCAACATCCCAAAAGCGCGAGGCCGAGAACCGCGGCTGGATCACCGCTGTCCCACCGACCCACAGGGTTGCCATCAACGAGTACATCTGGGCGTTTGTGTGGAACAGCGGAAGATGGATCAGATGTACGTCATCGGGCGTCAACAGCTCATGCGCAGCGCTGGTCCGCGCGCCGAAGATCACGTTGTCGTGAGTCCACACGACTGCCTTCGGCCGAGCGGTGGTCCCCGAGGTGTACTGGATGGACACGGGTGCGTCCGAGGCGACCGGGAAGTGCTCGGTAATCGACTCGGCGAGGAGTTCGCTGAGCGGCTGGTCGTGGGGTCCGAGGGCATTCGTGATGGCCAGCCACTTGGCACCAGGCAGGTTGTCCTCCAACATTCGAGCGAAGCTCTGTTGCGTGATAGCAGCCTCGATCTCTGCATGTTCGCCGAAGTAACGGATATCCGCATCCGAGGACCGAGTGTTCGTGCAGACGGCAACTGCGCCGATGTATGCGCAGGCCAGCCACGCGAGCACGAACTCCGGGCAATTGTCCATGTGTAGCATTATCCGTTTGCCTGGGCGGATGCCTCGCTTGAGG
Organism: Acidimicrobiaceae bacterium; assembly: GCA_003160635.1. Lineage (GTDB taxonomy): Bacteria > Actinomycetota > Acidimicrobiia > Acidimicrobiales > RAAP-2 > Bog-473. The sequence continues at coordinate 12,247 of PMLV01000207.1, forward strand.
AGGCCAGCGGCAAGTGCCTCGACTAGGTGAGCGAATTCAGCGTAGGTCCAGGTTCGACAATCGCCCTCGAACGGCTCCCAGATCAGGAACGGATGCGTGGGTCGACGCTGGGCCCAGGCGTCAAGCATCCAGTAGACGTCTCGCCCGTGATTCGAGCGTACTCCATCGTCCCCCACAGCGTCCTCCCTCTTGATTCCCGACCTACCCGTTCGATGGCGCAAATGACTGGTCGCCTGGGACCTCGCCATCACGCACGACAACCTCGACAGCGGGGTCGACCGGCCCGATTCGGCTTACGTCTTCGAGTTCCACGTGCTTCTTACGGGCAGGGCCACCGAGCGGACGACCTCAAAGGTAGGAAATGCATTGCCGAGTGCGATGCGACGGCGCCTCACCCACCTGTATTCGAGACAGTAACCGTCGTTGAACGAGTCGTCAACTTTTGATTTCTGGCGCCGGTGGGCGGCGGCCACCCGCCGGCGCCTCTGCGGGCAAGAACAAGGTCTCGGCCATGCTGATCGTTGTAGTCGCTGCCTCCCGCTGGTCGGAGTTAACGATCACAGCTGGCCGTGATCGCGCTGCCGGGATCTATCTGAAGGCAGAAATTACGTCGTCGCCGTAGTGCTCAATAGCCAGCACGGCGTCTTTGACGCTGTGCATCGGTGGTTGTACGACATACCAAGTAACACCCATCGAGGCGAGTTGTTGTAAGCGCTCGACGTGCGCTTGAACTTCGATTCTCGAAGGGATCGTGCTGGGTTTCGACAAATCCATTACTTGAATGTCGAATTCGGCGTTTCTCCCCGCCTCACGACGAAGATCCAACACCTCTTGTATTCCACGTTCGAGAGCCTCGAGAGAATTCATCCGATAGCGAATCTCCGAGACACGACTCACGTCGTAGATATTCGGACTCCAGCCATCTCCGAGAAGGGCCGCACGTCGGCGCGCGAGGGGACTGCCGCCACCGATCCATATCGGTGGGCCTGACGGCTGTACAGGCCTGGGGCGAAGGGCGGCCTTGTGCTCACCGACGGTGTCTTCTGTCCACGCGGCACGAAGCTGTGCCAACGCTTCATCGAAGATCCGGTTTCGATCTTGAAATGGAACGCCAAGCGACAGAAACTCGGCTTCCTGATAGCCGGCCCCTGCGACGACAATCAATCGTCCATCGGAGAGCACGTCCAGGGACGTCGTGCTTTTTGCAGCCATTAGAGGTCGGTGGTATGGCAATACCAGCAAGAAGGGCATCAACTGGATTCGCGGCGAGATCGCAGCGCAAAACGCAAGTGTCACAAGTGGATCGAACGATTCGTGGCCGCCACTCCGCATCCAATCCTCTGGTGGCGCGGGGTGCTCCGTAAACGCAATTGCCGAGAACCCCGCGGCGTCGGCATGGCGAGTCAAGTCGGCGACCGACTGAGCAGCCGCAAATGGGCTACGACCGCCGGTAACCGGAAGCGGATACAGCATCGTAAATCGCATAATGAACGACTCTCCTGCGCTAACGAATGCGCATACCGGAAGGGTCAACGGGGCGAGGACGAAGATACCACGTGACCGCCTCGAACTCTTCACCCGTCTCGAGTCGAACGAGGGAGCAAAGGGATATGGAACTGGCTCCTACTTTGAGCGGCTCGGCCGGTTCGACGATGGTGGAGATGGAGCCGCCATAAAAGCTTTTCAACTACACAATCTAGCCTTGGTTCCGATCGTCAACATCGTGTTGTCGCCCACGGTGCTAGTGACGACCAGGGGCAGACGACGCTTTGATGGCTAGCCGCGGCTGGTCTTCTTGGTGTCTTTGACAATTAACTTTGAGAGAGCATCTGCGATCACACCATCGCGGTCCTGCGTGGCGTGCTGGTAGATGAGTGCGGCTCTTGGCGAGGCGTGGCCCATTCGAGACATCAGCTCCTTGGTCGAAGCTCCGGTTGCCGCGGCGAGGGTATTGCCTGTATGCCGCAGATCGTGGAAATGAAAACCAGGCAGCTTCACGGTCTCAATGGCCTTGTTCCAGTTTCGATAGAACGTCTTGCGGTGAAGGGGCTGATACTGCGTTCCGCAGAAGACGAGACCATCAGGTCCCGATCCGGAGTGGATTGCTAGGTGCGCTTCAAGGTCTGCGATGAGCACCTGGGGAATGGCCACGGTCCGCATTCCAGCATCGGTCTTGGGCGGTCCCAGCACGAGCTCCCCCGATGAGAGCTCTTGGAACTGCTCGACCACCTGGACCGTCTTTTTTACCAAGTCGACCCGACTTCGCTTGAGCGCACGAAGTTCACCGAATCGCAGTCCGGTGAAGGTGGCAAAGAGGACCATGGTGCGAAGAGAAGGCCCAATGGCGTCGGCCAGGGCGTACACCTGCTCAATAGTGGCAACAGGCCGCTCGGCGGGCCGATCCGTCGAAGCACCTCTCAGGAGGCAGGGATTCTTCGGGATCATTTCGTCCTCAACCGCGGTGGCCAAAATGGCGTGCAGGAGCCGATAGGACTTGGCCACAGTTGGCGCGCCCGGCTTGCCGGCCGCGAGCATTTCGGCGTGCCAGCTCCGGACCTTGGCCGGGCTGAGCTTCGCTAGTTCGGTGGCGCCGAGCTTTGGGAGAATATGCAGCCGCAGGTTGATGCTGTACTGCTCCTTCGATCGGGGCCGAAGGTTGGGCTTCTGGGCCATCCATTGCTCGCTGTATTCCTTCAGGCGAATACGCCCCAGCTCGGGTGGCATCCAGGTGCCGCGCTCGAGGTCCGACCGGGTTGACGCCAAAAACGCGTTGGCGTCGCTCTTCGTCCGGTAGGTGGACGGCGCCGCCCGCCACACTCCGTCGACTCGGTACCGAGCCTGCCAACGGCCTGACGGCAACTTGCGAACGCTGCCCCAGGTGTTCCTCGATCTACCGACCGCCACGCTCACGCAGTGATTCTACCGATGTGGCACGAATGTGGCACGAAGGCCTCGATACATGAAAAAGAGGGCTCCGCTGGAGCCCTCTTTTTGCCATTTTACCTGGACTTTCTCTTGGAGCGGAAGACGGGATTCGAACCCGCGACCCTCACCTTGGCAAGGTGATGCGCTACCGCTGCGCCACTTCCGCGTGGAGCAATGAGCCTAGCTTCCCCCTGACCTGGGGCGAAACCGGCACGGGAGAGTGGGAATCTACCTGCGATTTCCGCACTCGAGCGGGGCTGCACGCCGGCGTAGGAGCTAGCCGACCGCTCCCCGGGTGTCGAGCGCGCATCCGACGAGTTCGCCCAGGGTGTCGTCGATGGAGACCGCCAGGTCGTCGAGCTCGGGGATGAGCTTGCGGCAGCCGAGGAGGCCGAAGTGGAGTTGGTCGAGATAGGAGAAGACCGTCACGTTGAGCCCTACGCCTTCGGCGACCGGGCCCACGGGATAGAGGGCCGAGACCCGGCTGCCGGCACAGAAAAGGGAGAAGTCGGGTCCCATGACGCCGGAGACCATCACGTTGAACGGTGGGCGCACCCGGTCGAACATCTTGGTGCCCGCCACGGCGCGCGCCACCCGGGACACCAAGCCGGGGGCGGCCATCTGCGCCAGGTCCCCCAGCACCCGCCCCCGATGCAGACGCTCCTGCTCCTTGGCCACGCTCGTCGACTGTGCGATGGCCGCGAGCCGCCGCACGGGATCGTCCACGTCGGTGGCGAGCGTGACCAACATGGCCGAGATCTGATTGCCGAGTGCGTCACCTTCGCCCTCGGGTCGGGTCGACACGGGCACCAAGGCCACCAGGGGGTGTTCCACCTTCTCGCCGCGTGCCTGGAGCAGCCCGCGCAAACCTCCGGCCACCCCGGCCAGGAGGACGTCGTTCACCGTGCAGTTGAAGGTGCGGCGGATGAGCTTGGCGTCCTCGAGCGGTATCGATAACGACGCGAAGCGCTTGCGATTCGACACCGCCCCGTTCAGCGAGGTGCGGGGGGCCGCGAAGAAACCGGGTGGTGACGCTTCGCCGCGACGAAGGAGCTCCCGGTTGTGCATGCCGAGCTCGGCGACGACCTCCACCCCTGCGTCGAGTGTGGCGAGCGCGCGGGCCGGTTGCTGCGTGAGCGCCGTTGCGGCATAGCGCAACATGCGCCCGCTCCCGGGCAATGGATCGGGGTTCCAACGCTCGATCGGCGTGGCCACGGGGCGCGACCGGGGACTGAGGTCGAGGAAGGCCGCCAACATGGACGCTCCGCTCACCCCGTCGAGGATGGCGTGATGCACCTTGGCCACCAGCGCGGTGCGATCGCCCGCCAGTCCTTCGACCACGTACATCTCCCAGAGCGGACGATCGGGGTCGAGTGGCCGACCCATGGCGGTGGCCACGTAGGCGTCGAGCTCCGCCGGGCCACCGGGCGAGGGGAGGCTGGCCCGCGAGAGGTGATCGTCCAATGCGAAATCGGGGTCGTCGACCCACACCGGATGATGGAGGCCCAACGGCACGCGCAGGGCCCGTTGCCGGAAGGGGCCGACGAGATGCAGACGCTGGGCGATGACGCGGCGGATCTGCGTGTAGCGCGTCGAGGGCGAGAAGAGCGAACGCGTGCCCTCGGGCGGGTCGAGGACCATCACCAACCCCACGTGCAGCGGGGTGGTGGGCGTCTCGAGCGACAAGAAGGCGGCGTCCAGCCCCTCGAGAGGTTTCATGTGCCCGTATGGCCGAAGCCGCCCGACCCCCGGGCCGCCTCACCCAGGCCGTCGGCCTCCACCAGGGCGAAGGCCGCCTCTTCGACGCGCACGATGACCAGCTGGGCGATGCGGTCTCCTCGATGCACGGCGTAGTCATCCACTGGATCGTGGTTTACCAAAATCACCTGGAGCTCGCCCCGGTAACCGGCGTCGATGAGCCCCGGAGCGTTGAGGCATGTCACCCCGTGGCGCAGCGCCAGGCCACTACGGGGCAGGACCAGGCCGGCGTACCCGTCCGGGATGGCAACCGCCACGCCGGTGGGCACCAGCGCCCGGCCGCCTCGAGCCGGCAGGACGACGGGGTGACGGGCGACGAGGTCCGCTCCGGCGTCACCGGGCGTGGCGTACGCGGGCACCCCCAGTTCCGGGTCGAGATGATGCAGGGGCACATGCAACATCGCTGGACATTACAGGGAAAGGATCCCCGTTTTTGCCACCGACCAGAGGGTGACCTGTAGCATCCGGCCCATGCTGGCCTGGATCGATCTGGAGATGACGGGGCTCGAGCCCTCCCGTCACGTCATCGTGGAGATCGCCAGCCTGGTGACCGACGACGATCTGAACATTGTGGCCGAAGGCCCCGATCTGGTGGTCCACGCCTCACCGGAGCAACTCGAGCAGATGGACGACTTCGTGATCGCCATGCACACCCGCTCGGGCCTGCTCGGCGAGATCGAGGCGTCGACACTCTCCCTCGAAGCCGCCGGCGCGCAGACATTGGAGTTCCTCAAACTGCACATTCCCGAGGCACGCACCGTTCCCCTGGCCGGCAACTCCATCGGCACCGATCGGCGCTTCCTGGCCACCCAGCTCCCCGAGATAGAGGACTACCTCCACTACCGCTCCGTCGACGTCTCCACCGTCAAAGAGCTCTGTCGCCGGTGGTATCCCGAGGTGTACAAGGCGGCACCGGAGAAGAAGGGGGGGCACCGGGCCCTGCAGGACATTCGCGAGAGCGTGTCGGAACTCGCCTTCTACCGCGATGCCGTGTTCAACCCTGCGCCCACAGAACCGGAGCAGTGACGACCAAGAGCGACACGCCGTCCGTCTCCATGGCCGAGGCCACTGCGACCCTGACCGCTCCTGGCCAACTGTTCGAGATGGAGGAACGGGACATCCGCGGCATCCCCACGCGCACGTGGAAGAACGCGCCGACTTCGTTGCGCACGATCCTCGACCTCTCGCTCGGCCACGGTGACGCCACCTTCCTGGTCTACGAGGACGAGCGAACGAGCTTCGCCGACCACTACCGGATCGCGTGCACGTTGGCGCACCGCCTGGCCGACGAATTCTCGATCGCCCCGGGTGACCGGGTTGCCATCGCCATGCGCAACCTGCCCGAGTGGGTCATGGCCTTCTGGGCCATCACCCTGACCGGAGCCATCGTCGTCCCGCTGAACGCGTGGTGGTCGGGCGAAGAGCTCCGCTACGGGCTCGAGGACTCCGGCTCCAAAGTGGCCTTCGTGGACACGCGGCGAGCCGAGACCATCCGGCCCTTCCTCGGCGGGCTCACCGGGTTCACCGCCCTCATCGTGGCCGACGAGCACCGCTCAGTTCCCGGCGGCACCGTCCGTGAACCCCTCGATGGTTCCGCACCGGTCACCGAATGGCCCTTCGCCCTGGCACTCGGCGACGTGGATGCCGACGCCTCGCCCCCCGACATCACCATCGATCCGGAGGACGACGCCACCATCTTCTACACCTCGGGCACCACGGGACGCCCCAAGGGTGCTGTCGGCACGCACCGCAACATCTGCACCAACCTGATGAACCTCTTCTTCATCAATACGCGAGCGCAACTCCGATTCGGCAAAGCGCTCGTGGACCCGTCGGCAGAGACGCAGAGCGCCATCCTGCTCTCGGTCCCCCTGTTCCACGCCACCGGCTGTCATTCCGTCATGGTGGGGAACATGGGCGTGGGCGGGAAGATGGTCATGATGCACCACTTCGATCCCGAGCGCGCGCTCGAGCTGATTGCACGCGAGCGGGTCTCGACGTTCGGAGGCGTCCCGACGATGGTGATGCAGGTGCTGGACTTCCCCAGATTCACCCAGTACGACACCTCGTCCATCCGCAGCGTGTCCTACGGCGGTGCACCCGCGCCCCCGGACCTGGTGCGGCGGATCAAGGAGGCGTGGCCCGTGGGGCAACCCTCCAACGGCTACGGCCTCACCGAGACCTCGTCGATCACCTCCATGAACTCGGGCGGCGATTACATCGCCAAGCCCGACAGCGTCGGGCCACCCGTTCCCGTGAGCGACGTGGCCGTCGTGCCCGGGGATTTTGCGGGCGACGAGCCCGACGACTCGATCCCTCACGGCCCCGACGTGCGGGGCGAGCTGTGGATCAAGGGTCCCCAGGTGGTCCGCGGCTACTGGAACCGACCGTTGGAGACGGCACAGGTCTTCACGAAGGGCTGGCTCCACACGGGCGACGTCGCCCGGCTCGATGCGGACAACTTCATCTACATCGTCGACCGGGCCAAGGACATGATCATCCGGGGTGGGGAGAACATCTACTCGGTCCAGGTCGAAGCCGCCCTCTTCGAACACCCGGCGGTCGCCGACTGCGCCGTGATCGGCATACCCGACCCGACACTGGGCGAGGAAGTCGGCGCGGTCGTCGTGCTGCGTCCCGGGGCCAAGGTGGGGGCCGAGGAGCTCACGATGCACGTGCGCAACCGCCTGGCGGGTTTCATGGTTCCCACCCGCATCTGGTTCCGCGACGAGCCGCTCCCCCGCAACCCGGCCGGCAAGGTGCTCAAGCGCCAGCTGCGCGACGACCTGCTCGGATCATCTCCGGCTTGATCCCTGCGCCCAACGCCCCGGGGCACCCCCGGCGGGGGTTGCCGCTCAGCGGTTGGGCTGAGGGGTGAGGCGCAGGTAGGGCTTGAGAGCCTTCCAACCCTTGGGGAACCGGTCCTTGGCCTCGTCGTCACTGACGGCGGGGGCAATGATGACGTCTTCACCATCGGTCCAGTTGACGGGCGTGGCCACCTTGTAGTCGGCCGTCAGCTGCAACGAGTCGAGCACCCGGATGATCTCGTCGACGTTGCGACCGGTGGATGCCGGGTAGGTGAGCGTCAGCTTCACCTTCTTGTCCGGCCCGATGATGAACACCGAGCGCACCGTGAGGGTGTCGTTGGCGTTGGGGTGGATCATGTCGTAGAGGTCGGCCACCTTGCGGTCCTCGTCGCCGATCAACGGGAAGGAGAGCGCCGAGCCCTGGGTCTCCTCGATGTCGCCCGCCCAGCCCTTGTGGGACTGCACGGAGTCGACGGAAAGGCCGATGAGCTTGGCGTTGCGCTTGTCGAACTCGGGCTTCGCCTTGGAGAAGGCGCCCAGCTCGGTGGTGCAGACGGGTGTGAAGTCCTTGGGGTGCGAGAACAAGATCCCCCAGCTGTCACCTAGCCATTCGTGGAAATTGATGGTGCCTTCGGTCGTGTCGGCGGTGAAGTCGGGAGCGGTGTCCCCGAGACGAACTGCCATGTGAGCCTCCTGTGGGTCTGGCGCGAAGTGTCGAGAGCGAGAGCATACCGGTTCATCCGCCAATTGTCGACCGGGTTAGTCACCTTTAGGCGAGCCGGGTCGGAAGCCCACCATGCGAGAATGAGCCGGTGAGCCCCGGCTACACCCCCTACCGGATCGATGCCGTCTCGGTTCTGCACGACGGCCCGGTCACGATCGTCACGATCACCCGGCCCGAGAGGCGCAACGCCGTCGACAGCCTCTGTGCCGAGCAGCTCCTCGCCACCTTCCTCGATTTCGAGCGAAGCGAGAGCCAGTCGGTCGCCATCCTGACCGGCGCCGAGGGGACCTTCTGCGCCGGGGCCGACCTCAAAGCGCTCTCCGAGGGCGATCGCCGGCCGATTCCCGACGACGGGCCGGGCCCGATGGGTCCCACCCGCCTCACCCTCACCAAGCCGGTCATCGCCGCCGTCGAGGGATTCGCCGTGGCGGGCGGCCTCGAGCTCGCCCTGTGGTGCGACTTGCGGGTGGCCGCCGCTGACGCCATCTTCGGCGCCTTCGAGCGGCGCTTCGGCGTACCGCTCTGCGACCTGGGAACCGTCCGCCTGCCCCGCCTCATCGGGCACGGGCGGGCGATGGACGTGATCCTGACCGGTCGGGCCGTCGAGGCGGCCGAGGCATTGCAGATTGGCCTGGTCAACCGGGTCGTCGCACCCCGGATGGCACTCCAGGCCTCACTCGGCCTGGGCCGCCAACTGGCCGCGCTGCCCCAGTTCTGTCTACGTTCTGACCGCATGTCGGTGCTGGAGCAGTGGGGAATGACCGAAGAACAGGCGGCGGTGAACGAGGCCTGCCGCGGGCGCGCCGTCGTCGAGAGCGGCGAGACGCTCGAGGGCGCCC
>PMLV01000025.1 GCA_003160635.1 Acidimicrobiaceae bacterium
ACACGGCTGACACCGCCGCCTTCGCCGTCGAATCCATCCGGCGCTGGTGGTATCAGATCGGCCAGGTCCGATTCCCCGAGGCCGACCGCTTACTGATCACCGCGGACGCCGGTGGGTCCAACGGCTATCGGGTCAGAGCATGGAAGGTCGAGCTGGCTGCCTTGGCGCAAGAGACCGGCCTCGACATCACGGTCTGCCACTACCCACCGGGGACGTCGAAGTGGAACAAGATCGAGCACCGCCTCTTCAGCTTCATCACCATCAACTGGCGCGGTCGGCCGCTCACCACCATGCGCACCGTCATCGAACTGATCTCGGCTACGTCCACCAGCACCGGACTCAGCGTCTTGGCCGAATACGACCCGAACTGGTACCCAAAGGGAGTCAAGATCACCGACAGGCAACTCGCTGCCCTGCCCCTCGTTCCCAACGACTTCCACGGTGAATGGAACTACACGCTCAATGCGCAATCAGTTCCGGCGTGAGCCCTTAGCTGGATATAAGGGCCAGGGCACTGTTCGCGCGGGCGCAATGTTCCGACATCCAGCGCTCACGCCGACGGCTACCCTTCGGACGCGACCCCATTGATTGTCGCCCGATCGTGGCCGCCAAATCCCCCCGTTGGCCGGCCACGGCGAGGCCGTACGAGACGCGATCGCCGGCACGATCACCACGCTTCGTGAGCAACTCCGTCGGCCGCTTACGTGGTACCGGGGTCGGAAATGTCCCAGCATTTGACCTGTTGGGTCCAAATACTCGATGCGCCGATTGCCCTGCGGCTTCTCGGGAAAGAGGCGGTGCGGTGGCACCAAAGGTAGGCGCCTCGACGAGACCTCGATCCTCTCGTCTTACCGATGGTCGTACCCGACACAGTGGTGCCGCCTGAAACTCCATGTCAGGGCACTGAACGAATAAATGGACCCTACAGGTAAGACGCGACACTGCCGAAAGGTGCCCTTCACCTACAGGTTCCTGAGGCCGAGTTCCAAGGAGCCATGGCGAGCACCATCCTCGAGCGTTGTGGTACTTATTCGCGCCAAGGTCAAAGAAAGTTCACACGCGTAATCAACCGGGCCTATCACGATGGACGTCTGTTGGTTGCGCCGGGCCGCAAACGAGAGCGATATGCGCGGACAGGAACGCGGCCGCGCCCTTACCCTTCGCCCCCCTCAATGTCTACGGAGTATGCCTCATAAATTAAATCAGCCCCTCGTTGACGGTGAGCGGCAATATCTTGCAACAGACGCAGCGAGTCCTCACGTATCTCGTCGATCTGAGTGCCATGCATGTCGGAGGTAAGCGATTCCAGCCGCGCCATCTCGACAAGAAGGATCTGATGTTCGTGCTGGACTTGCTCCACGGCGTGGGCCAATCGAGGAGCGCTCTCGACAATCTCGTGCAGAAGGCCCTCGGGGCCCTCGCTTTGTTCTGTATGGCGCCGAAATGCTTCGATCAGCTGGCGGAAGCTGGCTGTACTGGCGGCCGACCACTTCTTCAAATCCTGACCGGCCGGCTGGGCTAGTGAATTCTCTAGATTGACGCAGGCCTGCCGAACGCCATGGCGGTGCTGGCGCGACCTCTCGAAGGCCTCCGGTCTGTGCGTCCGATCAGCGGTCATATCCAAATAATAGAAGCTGAACGGCGGCGCGCACTTTTTGGAATAAATCCACCATGCCGGTTCGTACGAAGAGGTCTTGCACGCTTCAACGGGGACGGGGCAACTCAATAAGAGAAAACGTTGCTTCATCGGGAGCATCCGTACGAGCCTCGATCCACTCCACCGACAGGTTGAACTCTCGGGCTGCTCGATGAGGCAGGTCCATGCGCAACCAGCGGGAGGCACCAGCCGGGAGTGTTGAGATGATGAGCCCAGAATAGCTGTGTGTCCTCAACGCATCGCGAATGGCCTGCATCGGATCGGCGACCCCGATCTCACCGGTTGCCCGCACCCCGGCCGCCTTGAGACGCTCTAAGGCCTCTTGCAGGCGACGCTGCGCGTTTTCCGACGCGGTTCCCGCCGCTGGCTGACGTTCGTCGGCCGGCTCGGTGGCCGGTACGGCGACGTGGATGGTCGCCCGTTCATTCTTCGCTCGTTCCTTGACTACGGTGGCGAGGGCGGTCCCGCCCAGTGTCTGGTTGGCGATGACCAGGTAGACAGGCACCCCGATAGCGTAGTGGCGCCTCGCTGGGCACGACATAATGCGATGATTTCTCCGGGTCGAATGGGGGACACCTGCTCGGCGTTCTGCCGGGTTCCTCAAGAGGCATGACCACCAGGCGTTGGACGCGGGCGGCGATACGAAGCTGAACTTGCACCTTCGGGTCGAGTACCGACCATCGATTCAGCTCTGTACGTAGGTCGTACTATCCGAAAACTCGATCCGTGCCTCAAGCTACATTCTCGTACTCGTGGATCAGCCCACCGAGTCGATCGTGCCGACGTATGGTGCGTCTATGACGGTTACGACGTCTGCCGTCGTCTGAGTTTTGTTCACCCACAGGCAGCACAGTTATCT
>PMLV01000307.1 GCA_003160635.1 Acidimicrobiaceae bacterium
AGCGAGGGGTTCTCCGGGGCACGAGGCCCTTCGCCTTACGTCCCTTCGGCTGGGCCTTGTGATCGCCAGAGAGTCCGGCAAGGGCGTCCCCTAATGCCGGGAGTGCGTCGGAGCCGGGCGGTCGGGATTTGATCGGACGGTGCTCGGTCGTATTCTGACTACGTGCGGCGATGGGAGCTTTGGGAGAAGGATTGGAATCCGGAAACAGGGGGCCGGCAGTTCATCATTTCTTTCCAGAAGAGAACGACCAGGCCCGGAGAATGGCGCTCGCTGAAGGTGAGTCATTCGTCTGGGAGACAACCGCCAAGGGCTATAACGACGCACATGAGGCGATGTACGCGTTCAGGGGCTTGGGTGAATACGAGCCCTTCCTGGGTGACGATGGAGTTCCCTTTCCCGAAGATGAGGACGACGACTTTCAGGAAGAAGTGACTTCTGGCTAACCGGACAACTGCCCCACTCCGCCGGATCGGCGGGCACTTCGGCACGAGTGGGGCGGTGCCGGCTGGGAATCTGACGGAACACTCGGGGACACCCACGAATGTCGGGCTAATAGTCGGCCGGAGTGTTGCGAATGACGAAGAGGCTCTCGATTTTCTCGTCTCTGATGGTGAAATAGTTCGTCAAGATCAGCTCGTCTGGGAGGTTCGTCTTGTCAAAGTCCCCGTCGTAACGTCCGCGGACGATCATTTGGCCGTGGTGATCAAGGACTTCGGTGACCTCAATCGTCACATGGTCGCCGACCATCTCCTTGGCCACCCACCGTCGAATGGCCTCGGCGCCCCAGAATTCTCGATGCGCATCGTTGACGAGGGCATCGGGCGCAAAGGTGGCCACAATGGCGTCCTCGTCGAAGCCATTGACCGCCGCAATGTGATCGGCCACGACGCCTGAGACAGTGAGGGCGGGATCCTTGGTCATGGTGATACTCCTTTCAAGCTGGTGAACCGGTGAGCCCGGTTCGGTTGCTGTGCTGACTCACCCCAGACTGAGAGATCCGGTTGCGGGAGAGTCAAGGCCCCGTCGCCAACTTGACTCTCCCGCAAGGGGAGGGCTCAGACTGGAGACATGCCAGCGGAGCTGACGGTGGGCGAGTTCTCCCGAATGACGCATCTGAGCGTCAAGACGCTGCGGCATTATCACCAGGTCGGGCTCTTGGAGCCTGCCCAGGTGAACCCAGAGACCGGCTATCGCTACTACTCCGCCGAGCAGATCCCCCAAGCCCAGGTCATCCGCCGATTACGCGACCTTGAGATGCCCGTTCCGGAGGTCAAGGCCGTGCTGGCGGCCCCCGACGTGTCAATCGGAAACGCAGTAATCTCTGCACACCTCGACAGACTTGAGACCGAGTTGGGCAAGATCCACACCGCCGTCGACTCGCTGAGGAGGATTCTAGAAACTCCAGAGTCCGCAGTCGCCATCGAACACCGCACGACCCGACCGATGGCTGCGCTCGGAGTGGCAGAAATGGTCGACCGAGACGACGTGCTCGCCTGGTGGCAGAGTGCGTTGGGCGAGCTGCGAGGCGTGGTACGGGCTCAAGGACTTGAAGTCACCGGACCCAGCGGCGGCCTCTACGCCAGCGAACTCTTCCTGCACGGCCGTGGCCAGGCCACCGTCTTCATTCCCATCGACCAGGAGGCGCGCCCGATCGGGCGGGTGATGCCCTTTGTCGTCCCCGAAGCCGAGCTCGCCGTCCTTACCCATCGAGGTTCGCTTGAAAACATTGACATCTCCTACGGCCAGCTCGGCTCCTACGTGACCGCCCACGAAATCAGCATTGAAGGTCCGCTGCGCGAGTACTACATCGTGGATGTGGATGATGCGGTCGATCCGCATCAATGGGTGACCGAGATTTGCTGGCCGGTCTCCGACGACAATCCGTAGGCGTCAGATCACTACAGGGTGTCCCATAACGTCGTCGGTCCATCATGCTGACCCTGCCCCGTGCGCCGGGCTCGAGCCACCCTCAGCGGTGGATAGACGCTTCGCCGAGGACCCTGGGGTGGCGGACCTCAATGAGCTGGTCTGGCGGGTTCTACGTGAGCGTGGTCACAAGGGCTGAATCTCGATGTCGGGGTGGTCCATGGCCAACCTTGACAGGTCGTCAGGATCCGACGTGACGATGAGCGCTCCACCGAGACGGATCGCCGTTGCGACCACAATGGCGTCGATGGCGGAACAGGAGTCGAGGTTGGCTTCATTAAGAATGCGTGCCGCCACTCGGGCAGTGCCGGGATCGACTGGGAGGACATCGACGCCCTGGTTCAAGATACGAGCCACGGCTGCGTCACGGGACTGACCACGACAGGCTTCGACGAGCACCGCGGCAGAAGTGCGGACGGGGGCGTTCCTGAGAGCAGCCGCTTGGAGGATTGCTTGAGCACGTCGGGCCGAGGCTCCGCGCTCCTTTGGTGACGCGAGAACGCTGAGCGCCTCGGTGTCGAGAATGACGACTGGCACGGGACTCAGCGCCGAGTGGCGTGACGTTTCGTGCGGCTCTGTTGCTTCTCCAGGCGGTCCAGGGAAGCAAGCGCTTCGACCACCATGGCCTCATCAGGCGGGCCGAGTTCATTTTCCAGGTCGGCCAGGAGTTCGCCAAGCCGTGCGAGCTGGAGCTCGTGGCGCACGGCCTGATTCACGAATGCACTGATGCCACGATCTCCAGCTCGTTCACGCAGTTCATCGACAAGGTCCTCTTCAACTGTCACAGATAGTTTGGTCATGCCCATGCTGGAAATCCTACCTAAGTAGGATTCATCGGTCAACACCTGCCCCGATAACGCGGAGACGTGTGGACTCCACCCCGCCTTCGTACGCCGGACCGAGAGTTGCTACTTCCGAACGCCGCTAGTGAGCTGTGAGGTGAATTGTGATGGCCCTGGGAACAGGCAAGGGAGCCCCGTCACCGTCGACATGGGCTTCGTAGGTGCCGGGAGGAAGGGAGAGTTGTTTGTTTCCATCCACGCACCGCACTATTCCTGAAGCGCTATTCGGGTCCTGACTGCATGAAATATAGGTAGCTACAAATCGAACGGGAAGTCGGTTGAGGCCGGGCCGAATTAGAAGCGCCTTATTGGAGCAAACCAAGTCGGACGAACTTTCCTGTATGTAACGAGCGCCTCGCAAGAGGCCCTCAAGTTCGGGTTGGCACTCCTTGGTGAGATTGATGGTGGATTTCGTCCGGTTGTTGACGACCAAGAACCCCGTCTCGAACGAGCCCGTTGGAAGGGTGTGGCTGGGCAATGCCAAATGGTCCGAAATGCCCGCATGGGCCGGCGTGAAGTTGTCAGGAAACGTTGAAGATGCCGAGGAAGACGTTGCGGCAAAGAGCACCGAAGCAAGAAGTCCAGCGGTGAGGAGGGATCTGGTGCGGCGTCCCCGTAACCGCCGCAGAATGGTCATGCTCGATTATGACAGCAGAGGTCCCCGGTCGACCCCGCAGCATGGGGTGGCCGAGGGTGCCCCCTCGCTGCCGGTTGGGAGCTAAGTGGACGATAATGGGCGACATGGTCCAAAACAGGCGACCACTCCCTCCCGATGCAGAGCAATACGTCGGAATGACTCCTGAAGATGCTGTCGCCGCTGCAAGCAAGGATGGCATCAGGGACATTCGGGTGTTGGAATCAGTAGACGCAGTGATCGTCACCAAACACCACTTGGATCGTCGCCTGGACCGCCTGAATCTGATCGTCGAGAACGGACTCGTCGTTCAAGCACCGTTCCGCTGAGGGTGACCCCGAATGCCGGGTTAATCAGGCGATTCTGCAAGAAAGCGCATAGATCACGTGAACTATGGCTCTACGTCATGGTCCGAACAGGTCTACCAAATGCGCAATCTCGATTTGTCCTGTATTGACCTTCGCCACCCCGTCTTGCATAAGAGGCAACGATTGCTCTGCCGTGCCCTTGGTGCAGTCAGTGACTCCCGCGGAGTAATCAGCAAGGCCCTTGGTCCAGTCTTTCTCACCTGCTTCATCCGGAAACGGGGACGCCCCCTCTGCGGCACTTACGGCTCCAGCCAGTGCTGGACAAGTGGGACGAACATCGGCAACGTAAACGGAAAGAGTCTCCGCTGGACAAGACAACTCCGCTTGAACGAAGTTGTTTCTGGGCGACTCTAGGTTTTCGATGACCGTTCCATTCGCTGAGAGCCACTCACGCATCACGGGAGATGGACCCTGCGTAGTAGTGGTTGTTGCCCTGGACGATCCCGAAGTGACGTTTGGTCCTCTACCGCATGCGCAGAGGGCAAGGACCACGGGGACTGCTAGGAGGAGTTTGTTCTTTCGCCGCGGCGTTGTTGCCACGACCAAAGTGTCTCACCTGGTGACCCAGTGCGCCGGAACAGCGTGCAGATTGACGGCACCTCGGAGATAGTTGATCTGCCATGTTCACCCGCAAGTGGAGGCTCATTTGCAACAGCCCCGGCTCTGGTCAAATGGCGTCGAACGACACCAATCGCTACACGACGGTACGCCACTACACATTCAGGCTCCGCTGGCGTGCCTAGAGACGTTCGAAGAGCGTCGATAGGGAACCGCCGAAAGGTGACCTCGAACGCCGGTAGCTGGGCAGTCGTGCGGAATGAACCCCTTGTCGATTGCTGCGGTACGACGATCGCAGCCTAATCAAGACCTCCAGGCCAACTCGTGGCGTCGAACACTGCCACCGGGTCTAGGTAGTCCCGCCACCGTGTCACTTTTCCGTCCCTGATCGTGACGATGGAGACGAACCGGTTGTCGTACGGACGCCCCGTCTGCACGGATTCGCCATGCACCTCATACTCAAGGACCGCGACCGACGCTGTGAGATCTCGATACACATGGAGATTGTCGGCGCTGCTCACGGTCAAAAAGCTGTCGTAGTCGCAGTACAGGTCAATGATGTTTTGTCGACCTTCAACCCGTTTGGGATAACCAGGTACGGAGATCACGTACTCGAAGACGACATCGTCAGCCAGCAGATCGAAGTAGTCCTCGCCATCGGCGAGGCCCTGCAACCCTTCTCGAATGATGTGGAAGAAAGGGCCATCAGCTCCAAAATTTGAGCTCTCCTCGGTGTACTTGGTCACTTGCCCTCCCGTAGGTTCCCTATGGCGGCACTGCGCCGCGCAGATCCATCGAAACCGGCGGCTCAGGACGTAATCGTAGAGCCCGAGTGGTGGGGGCCGACCAGCCCTGACCACCAGGTAGGAGGGTGAGCCCCCGTGCGCCGGTTGGGTGACACCCTGAGAGTCAGCCGTTGAACTGTCCCGAAGCCCTCGGAATGGCCGAGCGTGGGCCGCACCCGTGGATCGCTCAGGCGGGTACGTCCGGGGTGATCGCCAAGCCCACCGTCAGCCCTCGGTGCTTGCCAAGGTGAAATGTCCGCTGTACCCACCGGAGCGGGCCGATGATCAACACGTCCCAGTGATACTTGCGACTGATCAGGTCCTCGATCTGACCCGTCTCGGTGGCGGCTAAGACTTCGGCGCGACCTTTCACCTGTTCTCCGCGTAGGTGACCCATACCGTTACAGAGCGCTACGCTGACTACGGGGTTTGCTTGGATGCGCTTGACCTTTCCCGAACCGACGTCCGTCTGTACCAGAAGCCGACCGCCTTGTTCAACAAACCAGACCGGTGTGGCAACCGCTGTGCCGTCGCGCTTGTAGCTCGTGAGGCTCAGGTACTTTCCGCGGAACTTCATTGTGGTTTCAACCATGTCGCACCTCCGCGTCTATTTCTCCTCAACCACACTGGCTCTCGGAAGTCGCCCCCACTAGGGCTGAAGGTCCTCTCTGTCCACCATTAGCAGGGTTCCAGACCCTTGAATTCAAACATGTCCCCATTCGCCGGCCTGTGGCCATGCGGCACCAAGGGGTCACCTCACCAGAGCGAGGTGACCGGTTCAACCAAGAGGATTCATGGTGCACTACCGTGCTGCTCAGTCCAGTGACGCGATTTCGTTCCATCCCAGGCCAAGAGGGAACACTTCTCGAGCTGCAGACCAAAGGTCGGAAACGCATGATTGCTGCTGACGGCTGCGAGTCGTTTGACATCCTGCGTGATCAGTCCGACCCGCAGTCATTCGTATTCATACAGACTTGGACGTCCCGAGAGGCTCATGACAGCGCATTCGGCGGGTTGATACTTGCCAGGGGACATCTTGAAAAGGTCCTAGCTGACCTGGATGAAGGCGTCACGCAGACGTTCTACGAAAGGGTCTCCTGATCCCGACACATCTGCCTCAGTCCGCCGGGACCGGCACCATGCGTTGTGAACCCCGGTTCGGCGGAGTGGTTCGGCGTTCAGAGGCCTGATCCTTCGACCCTGACTCCGTTCGGGTTGCCGTGTAGCAGCCAAGAGCTGAGTCTGAAATCCGGTATAGCCTTGGATTCCAACAACGAACGGAGCCCTAATGAGCGTGCTTGTGAGGATTACCGCCCCTGGAATGGACCAGGCGGCCTACGACCAGGCGGCCCCCGCACTCCATGAACTGGTAAAGAAGCAGCCTGGCTTCATCATGCACGTGGCGTATCCGACGCCCAGCGGATTCAACGTTGGCGAGGTTTGGGAAAGCCAAGCGCAGCAAGAATCGTGGTTCAACGAACACGTCAAGCCGAACCTTCCGGCTGAGCTCTTGGATGCCATGTCAACGGAGCACTTCCAGCTTCACGCCGTGGTGCAGCCGTAGCGAAACGACCCCGCCCCAGACGAGCCCCCGATTGACAACGTGCCCCACTTCGCCGGGACCGTAGCGCACCCTTCGGTACCTTGGGGCAGGGGCAACGGTAAACAAAACCCAGATCTTGCTTGTTACCTGAATTCTGGTGACCCTAGGGTGTCACGTAGTCCGCTCCAGGAGGAGTGGACGCCCGAGCGGGATGAGGGAGGGTTGCTGTGAGCGTCATCGTCATTGCTCGATGTTCGGTTTCTGATGTCCGCAAGGCCGCCGAGTGGGTGAGGACCCACGCAGAGGTGCCCGAGGACATCACGGCCTATGGCTAGAGCTTGGGTCAAATAGGACACAGGGTCGTCACCGACGGCAAGGACCTGGTCGTGATTGACGAGTGGCCGGACGCAGACACGTTCAATACATTCTTCGCTGGTGCCCCGAGAATGGGCGAGTTCCTCAGCGGCGCAGGCATCATCGGAGAACCAGAGGTGACGATCCTCGAAGCGCTGGACGTGCCCGGCACGTTCTGATTTCCAGGGCCGCATGGCCCCTATCTCCGACCGGACCGCCTGTCCCATGACGCCGGGACGATGCGATGGTTATCTATGGCCCCTGCGCTGGGCGTCAGGTCGTGAAAAACTCGAAGAGTGAAGCAAAACGGGTTGGACTGACCGGACTTAGAACGGGGTCTTATTCAGCGAAGGGGTCACTCGTCGAGTCGCTCTGCCACTCCAGCTCGATGTCGTGGGCGATTTGCAGCGCCAGCGGTTCACCGTGCAGGCGGGCGATGATGGCGAGCGCCATGTCCATCCCGGCGGCGTAACCCGATGAGGTCCACCGATTTCGGTCCTCGACCCAACGCGCTGCGGGCACCCATTCGACGTCGTCGCCATGTCCGGCAGCCCACGAAAATAATCGCTTGTTCGAAGTAGCACGGTGGCCCTTCAAGAGTCCGGCACAGGCAAGCATGACTGAACCGGTACACACTGATGCAATCAGCTCCGCCGTAGAAGCCCATTCGGCGAGCCACGCGAGAAAGGTCTTGTCGCCAAGAAGCCTTCGGTTACCAATCCCGCCCGGGACGAGCACCACATCTGCGGGCGGCGCATCGTGATAGGAACAGTCCGCAATGGCCTGGGGGCCCTGTGCGCTCCGGACCGATCCCGCTGCCGGACCGATAAGGCTCATGGTGAAGCGATCGGGGATGATCCCGAAAATCTCGAGGGGTCCGAATACGTCGAGCAGCTCGAATCCATCGAATAGGACGGTTGCGATATGTCGCGGACGATCTGAATCGCTTGATCGCATAGGACGAATACTCATCGAATCAAATGTCACAGCTCAGTTGCACGCAGCATCGGCCCAGATTTCTTTCTCGTCGATAACTTCAAGTGCAGGTTACGCCAAACGTACGGGGGTGATGATGGCGCCAGTCTCAACCGAGGGATGCCGAAGATAACCTCGCCATCACGGTCTATTACCACCGCACCCCTCGACGCCGATAGTGCGACCTGTCCCGATACGCCGGACTGGTGAGGCACTTCGGCACTTATGGGCTACCCCGCGATTGGGTTATCCGGCGGTCAGCGAGGGAGGAGCGAGCCGACGTCCTCGCCGCTCATGAGTTTGCCGACAAGCCCCATATCGAAGTAGTCGCGCCATTTAACGATTCGACGGTCCTTCACCTCGAACGTGCCCATGACGGGCACCGGAGCCATAATCCCGTTAGCGGTCACCTCGTCCACACGCTCCGTCAGAACCGTGCTCCCGTTCTCGGCAAGGTTCGTGATACGGAACGAGATCGGGTCGAACATGTCGAACTGGAACTTCACCGCTGCCAGCGCAGCGTCGCGGCCTACCGCTGGCTCCGAACCGATGTTGTGGTACACCACGCTCTCGTCGAGGAGGGATTCCACCCCGGCCAGATCCTTACCGTCGATCGCCCCGCAGAACTCCCTCACTACATCACCTGCCGATGCCATGGCGTGTCCCTCCTCTCCAAACCTACAGACTGTATGTTTAACTAACCTACAAGGCGTATGTCAAGGTCCGATGGTTCTCCCACCAAACGGGCGTCCCGTGGCGAATCCACCAAATCGGCTCTCATCAGTGCCGCCCGCGAACTTTTCGTCTCCAAGGGTTACTTCGCTACCGGAACCGAAGAGATCGTCGCCAAGGCTGGCGTTGGGACTCGCGGTGCCCTCTACCACCACTTCGCCGACAAAGAGGACCTGTTTCGAGCCGTGTTCGATCAGGTGCAGGCTGACCTCGCCGCCGCCACAATCGTGAACGAACGCGACGATGCGCTCGATCTCCTTGCTGCCGCACTCCAACAGTTCCTCGATGCCTCTGCCGACAACACCGACGTGCAACAGATCCTGCTGATCGACGGACCGGCCGTCCTCGGGTGGGAGCAGTGGCGCAGCCTCGAAGCTCAATACGGTCTTGGAGTAATCACGGCGATGCTCGACGCGGCTGTTGCGCAGAGGGTCATTCCGCGTCAGCCGACGATTCCGTTAGCGCACATGCTTCTAGCGGCCGTGGATGAAGCCGCTCTCTATATCGCCAATGCCACGGACCGTCGAAAGGCTCACACTCAAGCGCGCCAGTCGCTTAAGCGCCTGTTGGGCGGACTCAGAGAATCGGGATAGGCAAAGCCTTCCCCCGTACGCCGGCTTGAAGCGCATCTGATTTACCCGGAGTGTCGGGCTGCCGTCATTGATGGTGACCACCCACCAGCAGCCCGACCCTCGGGTGGGGCGCCCCGGTCGGAAATCGAACCCGGTGCACCCTCGTAGTCAGTGAGAGGCAGTCATCCAGACCCAGGGCGCTACGGGAGAACGGTCCTGCGGCTGGTGCGATATTGACTGCTATCCTGGGGCCAGTCAGTGAGAGGCGGTCGTGCGAAGGGGCCTTCGGGCCCCTTTTGCGCGCCGGAGAAAGAGAGCCATCGCAAACCCTGAAGTTCAAAGTCGGGGTCGCTCCGTACGCCGGGAGGGTGGTCCTTCGGAAACGTTGAATACGTTGTAAATCACGCAGTCATCCCGCCCTTCGGTCAGCTACATGTGATTGCCCTTGGTTGTACTGACACGCCACAATACCCTCGTGGATTCAGACGAACTCCGATTTGAGGTCACGAAGCTCTCGCAAAAGAAGCCGTCTTGGTTCACGTTCCTGCTCGACGGACTACTCAGCCTCGGTACGGCGACGGACACTTCCGGCAAAGTCAAGTGCCCGGAGATCGTGGTATTCACTGAGTTTCGACGCGGCCGAGGGCCAGGTCGNNAAAGAGGTTCTTGCCGATCTTTCTCCTGTCGTTCGTCGTGCCACGCCTGGCGCTCTCGCTCCGTCCGGAGTAGCAGGGGCTCGCAGAATCGAAGGGTTCCTAAGCCACTCGAACCTCGAAAGCACCTGTGCACACCGACGCTACGCGCGCATGCGAGCTACTGCTGGGCTTGCGCGACGTGACCGTGCTCGGCGTCGACGAGAGGCTCCGGCAGCCCCTTGAGGTCTGCGTCGACCCTCAGCACCCTGGATCCGTCGCTCTATCGCGATCCCAGAAGGTTCAGGTGCCCCTGTTCGACGCCGTCATCAAAGTGGGGGGGTGCCCTAGTCGTGCCGCATAGCCACAGGACCGGCGTTACGGGGACACTGATAGTGGTCACTCTGAAGGCGGGCAATGAGTCAAGGCGGTTGCATAGGCTGGAGCGATGGACGAGGTGATGCGCAGCTGGATCCTCGAAGTGCTCGGTGCCAATGATGTGCGTGAGGTGCGAACCCTCACTTTTGGGATTTCTTCTGATATGCGGTTGATTGAGGTTGATGGAATCCCACTGGTACTGAGACGCTATGTGACCGACGAGTTCGTGAACGAACTTCCGATGGCGGTCGCATACGAGGCGCAAGCCCTGACGGCGGCTCGCCTGGTTCTTGGCAACCTGGTGCCAGAGTCGGTTGCTCACGACGTGACGGGTGCTCGATCAGGGTGTCCAAGTCTGATCATGACGTACCTTCCGGGCAAGCCCGTAATACATGGCCTCGACCTGCGACGGATTGTAGAGCCATTGGCACTTCTTCATGCCCGAGCGGCCCCGAAGGACTTCCCTCGATACCATCATTGGTTCGACATTGACCGTGTCGCAATTCCAAAGTGGACGAAGAGGCCTGAGACATGGGCAGAACTGATCGATGCCGTCGGCGGCGGAGAACCCAGTTCAAAGCACGTGCTCTTACATCGTGACTACCACCCAGGAAACCTCCTCTGGGAAAAGGGAACGCTGAGCGGGATCGTCGACTGGCCGTCGTCATGCCGCGGACCACGAGGAATAGACGTGGCTCACGCTCGGGGAAATCTCGCGCTTGTGGATGGAGTAGGCGCGGCCGAGCAGTTTCTGCGTGCCTACCGTCAAATTGTTCCCTCCTACGATCACGATCCCTGGTGGGACATGGCCGATCTACTCTCCTTTGATAGTGATTTCGCCGGCGTTATCGCGTTTAATGCGTTCGGAGCGGAGTTGTCCATCGAACTTCTTTATTCGAGGGCAGATGAATGGGCTCATGCACTCACTAAGCCGATCTGAGTCGCCGATTGGCCGCACACACTCCCGGCGAAGCGAGGCACCATCGTTGACGTAAAGTTGGTCAGAATAGGAGCGTGATATCAACCGACCACGCTTCTCAAATGGTGGATCCTGGCAACCATTGCGGTCCTCGGAGCGATTGTCGCTGGAATCGCACTGGTTCTGGCAAAGCGTAGGGCGATGATCGAAAGACCGACCGAAGTCGGCTGTTGCGGAAGAAGCAGATCTGCCTCGCTGCGACTCGGAACACTGCAATGGAGTTCGTCATGTCGGCGATCCGTAGCTCCGGGGGGGCGTCATCTCACAAGATCCTGAAAGTGGTCAGGTCTTTGCGAAGCACGGCATGACTTTCCGAACGTGGGGCAGTTCCTTAAAGTCGACCTCTGGGACACCGATCTTGGAGAACAAATGGCCGTGTGCACGTCATGGCCCACGCAGGAGTTCGTGGTGTGGGAGTGGGGTGCCGGAAACATCGTGATCAGTCACTTCATCGACAAGCTCGGAGAAGTGACCCCTTAAGGGACGATCGTTGGTCCAATGACGGCAGGGCACGTCATTGATTCGTAGGGCTGCCAACTACCCGGCGGTCTGGGCGACCCTGATCCGCGTTCAGGCAGCAGGAGGGGGAGCCGGTGACGTTGGGTCCACCCGGACTGGTGCCAGGTGGCAACGGATAACCAAGACCGGCTACTCGCTGCAGATACTCGTCGGAGGTGATCTCTCCTCGTGCATACCGCATCCGAAGCTCGGTCAATGCCGGATCAACTGCGGGTCCATGACTGGCATCCGCAGAAACCGAACCTGGGGGCAGGGGCCGCGTCTTCCAGAGTCTGATGACGGCCAAGACTCCAAGAACCACAAGGGCACCGAGCAGCACCAGGAAGAGAATTCCTAGGACAGGATGGTGAGCCGGATGGCCGTAGCGGAACATGAATACTCCTCGTCCGATCGGGGGACAAGCCCATCAAATCAGACCGTGCTCACTTGTTGTACGCGGCAGGTCGGACTGGTCGTGGCTTTGTCCTGTCGTTTCGCTCTGGGCGTCCCCCGCGACCAGCGTTTCACCCAGGGTCCGTCAATGAATATATAGCTAAGGTCATCTTCAAGCCATCGCCGAACTGCATCCTCGGCCAGCACCAGCCCCGCTTCGATACCGCCCCCCCACGAATGGCTACGAACCTTCCCGTCGTTCGGCTTAGATTCAGTTCGTCGAGGATCGGGCCATGGTCCACGGGTAGCCCACACGATGTCCACCCGCCGGTTGTGGCTGACCTCAAAAGCGGTACGTCCAGATTCAACATCTGCTACCCATGAGGGTGCAACGTCAATGCGTGAGGCAGCCCTGCCTCATCATGACGTGCTGTCTCACTTACCACTTCGGGGGCACTCTTCCCAACCACCGCAACCCGATCGGTATCCGCAATACCGTGCTGTCCGTTTCAGCCCTCCGGAGCTAAGTCCAGGCGTTTCCGGGCGCCCTCGTCGAAAGACCGACAAGACTGCTCCCGGTAGAGCACCGACCCGTCACTCAGTTGGTCGAAGTCCGGTGGACGAGTACGAGGCGGGACGTCAGATCCAGGAAGTACGGAGAGGTGAGCACGATGAGCAATGAAGAGGCGGCACCTGAGACGAAAGGTGTGACGGCAGAATTACTTACAACGGTTGACCTTGGCCCTGAGATCGAGGGTATGGCGGGGCGTCAACTTCGAATGCGTATGTTCGCCTTCGAGCCCGGAGCCGTCTTCGGCCCGATTCATGACCATAAGGACAGACCAGGTGTCGTCTACATACTGCAGGGAACGATCACTGACCACCGAAATGGAATCGCTACGGACTATGGGCCGGGAGTGGGCTGGCCCGAGGATGGGAACACCACCCACTGGCTTGAGAACAGAGGAACGGTTCCGGCGGTGGAGATCTCGGTCGATATCATCCGGTTTGCCCAATAGCTCTTCTGTCACGGAAGACCTGTGGTCGTGACCCTACCCCCTATCGCCGGTTATGCAGGTGATCCTCCTCTGAACTATTCGATGCGCCGAAGCTCCGCAGAAAGGTGGTGAGTAAGCGGCTGCCCGACGGCTGACATTCGGAGTGAGTATCGAAGAGTGTCGCCATCGATGAAGAGATCACGTTCGATCACCCTGACTTCCTTGGCCGATCCAGTGCAAGCAACAATGATCGATCGGAGCTCCATGGTTGAGCCGACGAAGGTTCCTTCAGAGACTTCTGCGATGCCGGTCGGGTGCGACACAACCAGTTCCACCCAGCCAGGACGTGCCATGCGCCAGTAGCCCGCTTCTGCGTGAAGAGGGCGACCATCGACTGCATGCTTGGTCCGCTGGCTGTAGGCGAGGAATGGCTTCCCTACATGCGAGAAGCCGACGGTCTCCTCGTAGTCGAACGACTCGATCGTCGGATACTCGCCATGTCCGTGCCCCGACCAGGTGCCGAGTAAGACAGCCAGAGGTTCAACATCTGGGTGCAGGGGAGTCATCACACACCGAGCCTTCCATCCCCGCGACTCCGGCGCTTGACTATCCCCGTACGCCGGGAGTGGGTGTGGACGACCGCAGGCCATGTCGTCCACCCACCTGGCAGCCTCCTGACTCGGCGACCCCCTCACCATATGTCCCCGGCGCCTATACGGGTCCGAACTTCTGGTTGCTGTCCAATTGGAGTGGCGCGCCGAGCACTATTGTCCCCCAAGGCGCAGCCGTTCAGTCGCATCTCGCCGCAAATGGCTGCATCAGGTTCGTGAGCATCAACCAGGGGATGGATGTTGAAGCAGGCTGTGTGCAGGGTCGGGAATGGCCCAATTCTTCCTACTGCAGGAAGCAGGATCTCAAGTAACCGTCAGGCAGTTGGCACATGTCGCTGATGTGCCGTCAGGATTTGTGACCACCACATTGTAAGTACCTTGCGCCACACTGAGGCCAACTGAGGCTGTCACGCCGAGTTCGTTCGCACTGAGCCAGGTTGTATTGGTGATGCTGATGCCGCTGACGGTCGTGACTTTTGCACCGAAGACAAAACTGGTTCCCGAGACAGTTACACTGGCACCGCTCTGCCCCTGCACCAGGGACCAAGGGCTGACTGAAGTGACAGTGGGTGAAATGGGCGGTGCACCGATAGTGATGCAACTGTGACAGGTGTCGGCAATGGGATTCGGGGAACCTGGCTCGATGACCGAAATGTCATCGTATCCAGTGCCCCCGCGAGGGTCGCTGCCACTTGGATGGTAATTGAAGTCGGCGAATTCAGTTTCGTGGAGTTCACCGTCACAACTGTTCCGGAAACGAACACCTGCGGCGTGCCTGAGAAGCCGCTTCCCGTCAGGGTCACACTTCGCGACTTTCCGAGAGGGACAGTATTTGGACTGACGCTGGTGATTTTCGGACCAGGGGTGGTAACTCCGTAGGCCACCAACGCGGGGGTCGAGCCGTTCACCTCGACCACCAAACGGTTCCCCGTGAATATGGGTTGTCCGAACGAGTACGAGTTCGGAAGCGAGATCCTTCCGATGACACTTCCAGTAGCTGCATCCAGGAAGTAGTAGCCCCAGTCAGCCGCCTGATCAGCGAGGTACAGCGGCACAGCAATCACGCCTGAGCCGTCCTCGGTCGGTGTTCCCACGACGATTCCTGGGAGTCCCGTTTGCCACAGAGGAACTCCTGTGGTGGGGTTCAACGCCCGGACGGATCCAGCATAGGTATTGCCATTTATCGTTGTCTGGTCGCCTCCGGATGCTATTAGGGAGGTGCCATTCCAGACCGCCGCCGCAATGCACTCCCGGTCTCCGGTGATATATGGCCTCGTTAACTGGGTTTGCCAAACTGGGCCTGCGCTCAACTGATTGGCGACGAACGCATAGAAGATCCCGTTCTTATTGCACGCTCCAACCATGGAGGTCGTACACCGTTGATGACTGCGGAGAAGATCGTCGGAGAAGCGCCGAAGTCGGCGTCGGTAACCGCCTGCGACGCTGGGATTTGCCATGCGTCGAGCAATTGCAGGTTCTTGCCGCTGAGCCGTACGATCGATTCGTTGTGGGGAGGTTGGGTAACTGTATTCGCATTGCCTGTCGTGGCAATGATGGATCCACTCGAGAGTGCGGCTGCGCTGCTCCAAATGCTGCCGCCGAGACCGCCTGGCGGCAGTGAGTTCCAAGTGGCCAACAGCGCCCCTGTGGTCAGCAGATCGAACGCCTAGGACGGCATTTTGACGATCGACTGCCGTGGAGAGCGCAGTCGTAATGGTGTGGCTGGAGACCTCGATCCGGTGGTTCCCCCCTACGCCGGGAATGAGCTACAAGAATGGGCCTCAGATACCTCGCTCGGACAGGGGTGGTGGTTGTGCCGGATCACGCAGCGCTCGTATGGCGGAAACCACAGCGTCCTCTTGGAGCCAGTTGCCCTCGAAGTGGCGGTTCGGGTCGGTCATCTGGTTGTAATACCACCAGAAGAGATAGATGCCAAACGAAAAGACCGTGGCCACGATCCGTCCGACGTAGTTGTTCTCGCCCTTTATCCGAGTCTGATCAGGTTCGGGCACCACTTGGCCGAAGCGACGGAAGATCAGTGACAGCTCGTACTCCACGCCCACCTCGGCGCAATCGTGTCTTACCAGATCTTTGTCCAACAACACGAAGGCGATGATTTCTACGATGCCGCGTGCGATTACGGCCAACACCAGCCAGATGACGGGATCGCGGAAGTCCCCGGTCATGCGCCTGAGAACGTCCATGTGGGCGCCGGCCCGTTGGAAGGATGGCGTCAGCTCTTCCTGGAGTCCCCGCCGGCCCGCTTCCTCCCACGCGAAGACAAGGGTGGCATCAAGAAATTCGACTCTGCGCGAATTATGGTCGCGCATGCGCCGGACCAACTGGTAGAAGACGTACAAGCCGTAGATTCCGAGCGTAAGGATGGTCCAGCCGAGCGCCGTCCAGTAACTGAAGATGTAGTCCGTTTCGCTTCGGCGCGACCAAGTGCTGTACGCGCGATCAGAGGACGGCATCGGGGGTGGTCCAGGCATCGGACCCGCACCAGGAGCGGCAGTCGGTGGTGCGTACTGGGGCGGCTGCTGAGCACCGGTCGGATCACCAACGCTCCCCCCAGAAGCGGGGACCGGGTCGTTCTGCTCGCCCTCAGCCATGGCGCCTCCTCGAACCTTGATATGGGAACCGATCCTAACGAAAGTGGTCGATCCCTCGCGACCGAAGATCCCGCCGGAACCTGGATGGTTTTCGCTGACCGTGACAGAGCCCGAGATACCGAGCCACGCCATAGGACTCAGGTCGTCTAACGGGCCGAAGAAGCCCCGGAACGCCGGGAGTAGGGCAACGCTCGACGAGGTCCCCGAGCGCCGCTGAATGTCCGGCAATACCATGCCTCATGGATTTTGACCTGATGCGACAAGGGGTCTCGCCGTGCTCCGAGAGGGCATTCCCCCTCTTCCGAAAGAGCTAAAGCACTCGGACTCAGTCCCCATTTCATATTGGAAATCCGACCTGGGTGGTGCTGTTCACTCCATCTTCTTCACTGAGGATTCCGAAGGGGTCTTCTGTCCAGCGGATGTGACCTTTCAGTACGGCCGCAGTGAGGATGGGTGGCATCCGATCAACACCAACTTGTTCTGGAATGCCAACCGGACCGATGCCATCGGGGATCCCAACTTCATGCGGCTCCAGCCTCACAACGTCATCGAGACGTCTTGCCGCTATTTAGAGGACCAACCAAAGCCCGGCAGACTCGCCATCGTGATGTCTGGGTTTCACGCTCCCGAGGTCGCAGAGATTTGGCTCGTCCAAGGAGGCAGAATCGACAAGCGTCCGGCGTCCGGACACTTCGGATCGTGGACGTTCCGCACCGAGTCGTTCGCACGGCTTCGCGTGGAAGCACACGACGCCGCAGGTGTGCTGCTCGGTGTGGCAGATGAACCACACCCGCTTCTGCTGCTCCAGTGACGGGTGACCCCGTACCCGGATTTGGTCACCCTCTGCGATTGCTCGAAATGAATACATGAATCCTTGCGAGGGAGCGCACACTAAGTTGCACTCTGATGGCAAACCTGAACGACACCCGTGTCCTCGTTACCGGTGGCACGAGCGGCCTGGGGCGGGCGATGGCGCACGCACTCACACAGGCTGGCGCCCGAGTGGTAGTTACCAGCCGCCACCTGGAACGAGCGCAGTCCACCGCTGCGGAGCTGGGCGGTGGAGCGCTGGGAATCGAGCTCGACGTCCGCGATGCCACGTCGGTTTCGACGGCCGTGGACATCGCCTACGGGATCCTCGACGGCCTGGACGTACTGGTGAACAACGCCGGGATCGGTATGCGGAGCGTCAACCCACGGTTCATGACCGAACCGCAGCCATTTTGGGAGGTGCTGCCGGCGGGCTTTCGCGCTGTGTTCGAGACGAAGGCGACCGGGACGTTTCTTGTCGCCCGGGCGGTGGTGCCGCGAATGCTGGGCGCCGGCGGCGGTCGGGTGGTCACGATCTCGATGAGTGAGCAGACGATGACTCGTCGCGGCTTCATCCCCTACGGACCCTCCGGTGCCGCCGTGGAGGCCATTGCCCGAGTGATGGCGGCCGACCTGGCCGACACGCCTGTCACCGCCAACATCCTTCTGCCCGGCGGGGCGACCGACACCGGGATGGTTCCCGACGAAATGCGAGATGAGCTGCGCTCCCACTTGCTTGACCCGGCAATTATGGGACCCCCAATCGTCTGGCTGGCCTCTCCAAATGCTGCCGGAGTCCACGACGAGCGGATCGTCGCCCGAGACTTTGACGACTGGCTGAAAGGCCGCGAGAAGGAGAAGGGGTGAAGGCGCCGTCTAGGCAAGCCAAGAGGGTGAGGTCACTGGCCCATATCGCTGCCGGCAGTGGGCTTCCTGCGGCCCACTAGCCTCTGAATGGAGCGATCAAAGGAGGAAGGCCAATGTACGCAATCGTCACGAACGTCCGTGTTGAAAACCCAGACGAAGCCCGGCTGCTCCTACCGCAGGCCAGGGAAGCTCTTGTGTCTCGCGCTCCGGGCATCGTGAGTGCCTACTGGCTGGAGCCGATTGGCGGCATCGGAACGTCGGTATTGGTTTTCGAGACGAAGGAATACGCAGAGGAAGCTGCCAAGTATCCGGTGCCGCCTATGCCAGGCGTCACTCAACTCGATCTGACAATCCGCGAGGTATTCGCACACGTCTGATGCAAACGTGCCCCATTTCGCCGGGCCTGGGCGTGGCAATGCGGCACCTATGGGATGGTCCAGTACGATCGATTATCAGTCGAATTTAGGAGTGGCAATGCCGAAGCGGAACCTGTCAAGGCCTTTGAG
>PMLV01000203.1 GCA_003160635.1 Acidimicrobiaceae bacterium
GCCGTGCATCGAGAGCTGTCCCGCACTATGCACCGTCCGGCCCGCGGCGGGCGTTTTGCCGTCGTCGTCGCCGGCCTCTTCGCCATCAGCCTGGCACTGACCACCTTGGCCCTCCTGGCGGCGCATGCGCTCTCGGCGACCTCCCTCGGTGTCGCGCTCGTCGCGGTGACAGTGGCCAATGCAGCGGCGTCGGTTCTTCGTTTCGCCATCCTGCGGGCCTGGGTCTTCCGAACCGCTCCGTCCACCACATCGCACCTCTCGGAGGCAACCTGATGACGAGCATCCTCCCGCCGCCCTCGGAGCGCACATCGGTCGGGCTCTTGGAGCCACCGGTTGTGTTCACTCCTCCAGATCCGGGCGACGTCGCTCCGGTTCCGGCGGCGCCCAGCACGCCCCGGAGCGGTCGCCTGGTCCGCTTCGTAAGAGGCCGCGAGAGCGATGCCGCCTGGGTGCGCCCGGCCCTCCTCGCCCTCCTCGCCCTCACGGCGATTCTCTACCTGTGGGACCTTGGCGCGTCCGGTTGGGGCAACTCGTTCTACTCGGCGGCCGTCCAGGCGGGCACCAAGAGCTGGAAGGCATTCTTCTTCGGCTCATCGGACTCCTCCAACTTCATCACTGTGGACAAGCCCCCGGCCTCTCTATGGGTGATGGAGATATCGGCACGGATCTTCGGGGTGAACTCCTGGAGCATCTTGGTCCCTCAGGCACTCGAGGGAGTGGCGACCGTCGGCCTCGTCTACCTCACGGTCCGGCGTTGGTTCANNTGATGTTCCGGTTCAACAATCCCGACGCGTTGTTGGCTCTTCTCCTCACCGGTTCGATGTACGCCCTCGTCCGTGGTCTCGAAAAGGCGCAGACGAAGTGGTTGGTGCTCGCCGGCGCGCTGGTGGGCTTCGGATTTCTCACCAAGATGCTGCAAGCCTTCTTGATCATTCCCGCTCTGGCCATCGTCTATCTCCTGGCCGCGCCCACCGGATGGTGGCGCCGGGTGTGGCAGGTCGTGGTAATGGGGGTCTCGACGCTGGTCGCCGCCGGGTGGTGGGTGGCCGCGGTCGCTCTGACTCCCGCGGCTGATCGTCCCTACGTCGGCGGTTCCCAGAACAACAGCATTCTCAATCTGATCTTCGGCTACAACGGCTTCGGGCGACTGACAGGGAGCGAATCGGGCAGCGTGGTCGGCGGCGGGGGCACCGGCTCTGCGGGCCAGTGGGGACCCACGGGGTTCACCCGTCTCTTCAACTCCAGCTTCGGCGACATGGCGTCATGGCTCATTCCGGGCGCCCTCCTCATGGGTGCGGCACTCCTGGTCTTCACCATCCGCGCCCGCCGGACTGACCGTGAGCGGGCAGCACTCCTGCTCTGGGGCGGCGCCCTGGTCGGCATAGGTCTGACCATCAGCCTGGGCCAGGGCATCATTCACCCCTATTACACCGTCGCTCTGGGGCCGCCTCTGGCCGGCCTGGTCGGCATCAGCACGATGGGTCTGTGGCAGCGCCGCTCCAGGTGGATGGGGCGCGCCTGCCTCGCGGCCGGGCTCCTCGCCACGTGTGTCTGGGGTTTCGTCCTCCTCGACCGGACCCCCGATTGGTTCCCGTTCCTTCGTTTCTTGGTGTTGACGGTCGGCATTCTCGGTGCCGTCGTCATCCTCGCCCTCCCCTGGCTACGCCACACGCCGAAGTTGGCCGCCGGCCTGGTCGCGGGGCTGGGGCTGAGTGCCGCCCTCGCCGCTCCTTTGTTCTCCAGCGTGGCCACGGCGGCGACCCCCCACTCAGGAGCGATTCCGTCTGTCACCCCCACGCCTTCGGGCGGAGGTGGCTTCCCGGGCGGAGGTGGCTTCCCGGGCGGAGGCAGGTTCCCTGGTGGCACACGTGGTGTCGGTGGGGGTGGGTTCCCGGGTGTCGGCGGCACCGGTGGCGGCACGCGTCCGGGAGCGGGCGGGTCATTCCCCCGGTTCGGAGGCGGCGGTACGCGTCCCGGAGCCGGCGGCACATTCCCGAGGTTCGGTGGGCCCCCAGGTGGATTCGCTGGAGGTGCAGGAGGGTTTGGTGGTGGGTTCCTCAACTCGAATAGCTCGAACCCGGCCCTCACCAAACTGCTCCAGGCTGACGCCAGTCACTACACCTGGGTGGCCGCGACCGTGAATTCCAATTCGGCTGCCGGCTACCAGTTGGCCAGTGACGAGCCGGTCATGGCGATAGGCGGCTTCAACGGCACCGATCCAGCACCGACACTCGCCCAGTTCGAGAAGTACGTGGCGGAGGGCAAGGTCCACTACTTCATCTCCGGAGGAGGTGCCGGGGGCTTCGGCCGGGGAGGTAGCGGTGGTGACGCAACCAAGATCACGAGTTGGGTCGAGAGTCACTTCACGGCAAAGACGGTTGACGGCACCACGGTCTACGACCTGACGGCCGGAGCTGCGCAGAGCTAGGGCTCGGTGGCACACTTCACGCGTGTCGGTCTTGATCCGCGATGCCATCGATGACGACGCACCCTCCCTGCGCGACGTCTATCGACGCGCGTCACTCTCCAATGAAGGCGATAGGGAGATACTGCTCCAGCACCCGCAATCACTCGAGTACGTCGCGCCACAATCCGCTCAGCGCCGTTGTCGCGTCGCCCTCGCTGACTCCCGGGACCTGATCGGATTCGCAACCACGACAGTGGGCACGGACCTGCTCGAACTCGAAGACCTGTTCGTCGATCCCGCGTGGATGAGAAGGGGCGTGGGGCGCACCCTCATCGATGACGTCGTCATCTATGCGAGGTCCGTTGGAATTACTCGCGTAGAAGTCGATGGGAACCCGCATGCGCTCAGCTTCTACACAGACGTCGGCTTCACGGTCGATGCGACCGTCACCACGGAGTTCGGGTTCGGCTATCGGCTCCACCTCGATACGGGAACGTACGAGCTCTGGGGTGACGCCGTCAGATTCGCCTCGGACGACTAGGCCGCGGGTAGGAGGGGGATGAGCGGGACAGACGATGCCGGTGCTTCCGGGTGCGTCGCCTCAC
This sequence comes from Acidimicrobiaceae bacterium, assembly GCA_003160635.1. Classification (GTDB taxonomy): domain Bacteria; phylum Actinomycetota; class Acidimicrobiia; order Acidimicrobiales; family RAAP-2; genus Bog-473. Next base: position 3,013 of record PMLV01000203.1, read on the forward strand.
CCCATTTCGAGAAGGTCACCGTATCCCGAACCGACGAGGACTTCGCTTTGGGATTGGCGACCTCTTCGACCGGACGTCCGGACGGACTCACGTAGAGAATGATGGGTACCGTGGTCCCGGACGATGTAGCCTCTGTCCCGTTGATCGCCTGGGCGACCTGCCCGTCGATCGCCTTTGTGGCACCGAATGTGTAGGGTCCCGACATCTTGAGTTCCGAAGCTGCGTCTGAGTTCCGAAGCCCGCTGACCAGCTCCGCCAGCGAGGTGTTGCTCGCCGGGAACGACAGCCACTTGTTCGTGTACGTCGTCGCCTGTGCCGCAGTGAACCCGAGGACCTTCTGCAATGCGGCGTCGTTACCCCGTATGTAACCCGTGGATCCGACGAGAATGACCTTGAGACTCTCGGTCGTCGAGCCTTCTATGACCTGAAGCACGTCCGAACCCGATGTCTTGCCCGTGTCCCCGATCACTTTGAGGCTCCCGACACCCTGTTCTGTCGCTTCTGAGACATAGTGCACGTTCTGCGCGGCGGCAGCCTTGAGCGCGGCTTGGTACGACGATTTGGCCGTGGCTGCTGCAGCAGCCCAGCTGGAGACGGCCGTCACGCCTGCCACGGAGGTGGCAAAGCTCGCGGCAATCACGCCAGCAATTCGATGACTTCGTCGCATGTGCTCTCTTCCCGGCACCCGCGGCGGCGGCTGCTCAACGAGCCATTCTCCCACGCAAATGCGATGTCACTCCGTCGGCCCTTGCGGAGGTCTCTTACGTAGCGTTTACAGATCCGAGCGTAATTGATGCCTGAGGAGCCCTCGGTCTGACCGGTTCGCCCCACTTCGAAAAGACGATGTGCTCCGCGCCGTTCACCTTTCCCTGAGTGCCGACTGTGTCTTCCTCGACCAGATCGTGACGACCCGATGCGCGCACGTAGAGGACGGCCTTCATCTGTGTGGCGCCTTGGAGTTTCTGCGTGCCCCTGAGGGCATCGACCCGGTAGCCGTGGAGTTCTCGCGACGGACCCAACGTGAGTGGACCTTGCAGCGCGATCTCCTGGGCGACGTCGGGCGAACGCACCCCGACGACCACTTGGGAGAAGGTCGGGTTGTTACTCGAGAACAACACCCAGTGACCCATCGCCGTCGCCGCCTCCGCCGGTGACAACCCGGTCAGGTCCTCCATGGCGCGTTCGTTACCCTTCACATAGGTGAGATCGCCTATGACGATCAGTAACGCACTGTCGAGCGTGGCTCCTTTCCCGATGAGGATGGTCTGGGTGCCCGATGCCGGTCCGGCGTTCCCGCTTTCGAAGAAGGGAACATGTGCGACATTGCTCGTCGACACGTAGTGCACTCGCCACGCCTTCGTCGTGGCCATCGCTTCTCTGTAGAGGGTGGCCGCGTCGGGGGCCGCTCCCGCTGTTGGCGCAGGGAGGGCGGCGAACAGCGTCACCGCAGCCGCCATGACGGCACAACTCCCCGCCAGGAATTTGGGAATTCGCGCCACTGCACCACTCTTTCAGAGTCGACGAGGCTCGAATAAAGGAACGGTGCACCTGGGGATCCGCCCCCACCAGGGGCTCATGGGGTTGGATGAGTGGGGTGGCTTCTTAGGGGCCATCCTTTTCCGGAGAGGCGACCGTTTCTCCATGGAAGGGTCCTCGCACGGCGAACACACGTTCGCTAGTATGGACCGGCAGGCAGAGCTGGTCGGGGCGATGTCACACCCCGTCCGTAGGGTCACAGCAGCAGATCGAGAGCGGATTGGACTGCGGTCCGGGCGCCGACGAGTACAAGTCGCCACATAGGACAAGAGGGAGAAGAGATGGCCGAAGAACGGGACAAGGCGCTGGAAGCAGCGTTGGGCCAGATAGAGAAGCAGTTCGGCAAGGGCTCCGTCATGCGGATGGGCGACAACCTGAGCATGAACATCGAGTCCATTCCGACCGGAGCACTCTCACTCGACCTGGCGTTGGGCATCGGAGGGCTGCCTCGAGGACGCATCGTGGAGATCTACGGGCCGGAATCCTCGGGAAAGTCGACCCTGGCCATGCATTCGGTGGCCGAGGCGCAGCGCAACGGCGGGATCTGTGCATATATCGACGCCGAGCACGCCATGGACCCCGTGTACGCCCGGGCCATCGGGGTGAACGTCGATGATCTCCTCATCTCCCAGCCCGACACCGGGGAGCAGGCGCTCGAGATCGCAGACATGCTGATCCGCTCCGGTGCCCTCGACATCTTGGTGATCGACTCGGTTGCCGCATTGACCCCGCGGGCAGAGATCGAGGGTGAGATGGGTGACACCCACGTCGGACTCCAGGCCCGTCTCATGTCCCAGGCCCTCCGCAAGTTGACCGGGACACTTTCGAAGTCCAGCACCATCGCAATCTTCATCAACCAGCTGCGGGAGAAGATTGGTGTGATGTACGGCTCACCCGAAGTCACTCCGGGTGGCCGCGCCTTGAAGTTCTACGCCTCCATTCGCCTTGATATCAGACGTATCGAAGCGATCAAGGATGGAGCGGAGGTGGTCGGTAACCGGACGCGCGTCAAGGTGGTGAAGAACAAGTGCTCAGCGCCATTCCGCCAGGCGGAGTTCGACATCATGTATGGCAAGGGCATCAGCCGCGAGGGTTCACTGCTGGACGTCGCGGTCGAGCTCGGCTTCATCAAGAAGTCCGGTGCCTGGTTCACGTATGAGGGTGAGCAGCTGGGTCAAGGTAGAGAGAACGTCAAGACGTTCCTCTCCGAGAATCCGCAGCTCATGGCGGAAGTTGATGATCGGGTCCGCGAGTGTCTGGCGCCGAAGGAGATTCCCGAGGAAGGTGCCGCACTGGATCCCGACGACCTTCCGATCAGCATCGACAGCTAGCCGCAATCCCGCCACGCTGCGGAACAGCACGCAGCGCGCAGAAGTGCTCCGGGCCGACCCTGTGACTCCCTCGGGTGACCTGCCCGGAGCGCTTCGCGTCAGAATGGGGCATGGCGACTTCAGGGTGGAAGCAGCGAGCCTTCCGGATGCTCGATCGTGTGGCTCCCACAATCCCCTTTCGCTTCCTGCCTCCGAAGCAGTCGGTGCGCATGGCATTCAACGTCATTCTCGACCGCGAACCCGATGCGGCAGGTGGTGCGGAGTACAGCACGAGGTTGGCGCGGGGTGAGCTTTCCCGCCATGGAGTGGCGCAGGCGCTGGCGCACTCGGAGGAGTTCCGGCGCAGCGTCCCTATCGTCGACGTGCTGCTCTCCATGCACGTCAGCCGTAGCGCATTCGTGGCCGGTTTGCCCCGGGCGTCGCGCATATTGGATCTGGGTGGTACGCACCAGGGGATGGCCGATGGCGCGTTCGTGCACCTGGGCTACCCCTATCGATTCGACCGCCTCATCGTTGTCGATCTCCCGGTAGAGGAGCGCCACGCCATCTACCAGAGAGGTTCGAAGGGAGCCACCGTCGAGTCCGAGCTCGGTCCGGTGGAGTTCGCCTTCCATTCCATGGTCGATCTCAGTACGTATGCCGACCAGTCCTTCGACATGGTCTACAGCGGGCAGTCCATCGAGCATGTGACCGAGTCCGAGGGTGACACGGTGATGCGGGAGGTCTTTCGGGTCCTTGCTCCCGGAGGATGGTTCTGTCTCGACACGCCGAACGGGCCGGTGTGGCGCCTGCGTTCATCGGCATTGATGAACGACGATCACAAGGTCGAATATGGCGCCAAGGAGCTGCAGTCGAAGTTGGAGGCCTGCGGGTTCCAAGTGACGGAGGCAAAAGGCCTCAATCTGATGCAGCGAGGTGTCGCCGCGGGCGCGTTCGACGAGCAGGAGGCGAGCGCCCACCCGGGCGTCTTTGCTGCCGCTGACGACTGCCTCTTGCTGGCCATGGTGGCCCGCAAGCCTCCTACGGTGTCGTCGTCGCCGTGATCGTGTTCGGCACCAGCTCGACCCAGGTTTCACCCGGCTGCAGCGGAATGGCTGCCCCCGACGCGGTGAGGAACCTTGTGGGTGAGCCCAGGTCCGTCCGACTCCAGGTGCCGGTCACTTCGGTTCCCCCCCGGAAGACGTCGGCGGCACCACTGGCATTGGGGTAAAGGGCGGCCTGTACCTCGAGGCCGCCCTCACTGTTTTCGAGCCACGGCCCGTAGCTGATCTGCACGTACTGGACGATCACGTTGGCCGCGGTGTTCTGTACGCCGTCCGCCAGGACGTCCGGGGTGGTGCCGTTGTAGAACCGTTGGAACGCGCTGATGGAGGCGTTGTACTTCCACGTCACATTGGAGGTCTGGGAGAAGTTGATGTTGAGCGACGACACCGCCGTCCCCTTGAGCGGCTTCGTGGAATACGCGAAGAGGTCGTGCGGGGGTGTCGTCATCGTCGGGTGGGTACCCCAGAGCTGCGCCGTCGAGGAGTACGTGGCGTAGGGGGCGACCCGGCCGGCAGGGTGGGTCTGAATGGAGCCGTAATTCCCGAGGTCGACGTTGACGAGTGGCGACGCCGCGATGTTGGCCAGCACCGGGTTGATGCCGCCGACGTGAACCAGTAGGGGGGTCCCAAGTTGCCCGAGAATGCCGATATCGATGTTGCGGGCCGAGCGGACGGGCCCCACCAGCGTGGCGTCTTGACACTGGAACACGGCGGCGTACCGGGTGATGCCGCCTTCTACAGGCTCTTCGAAGACCACGTCGGCCTTGTCCAGACCACTCTGCGGGCGAGCGGCGGGGTAATTGTCGACTTTCACCGCCAGGGCCGGACGTTGGGGAACCGACCCCCCAGGCGCCGGCGTCCCGGTCAGGGGACACGTGGCCGCGGCTGGAGGCGCGGCCGTCGTGCTCGTGGTGGTGCGGGGGGGCGGTGCGCTGCTGTGGTGGGTGGGCGAGGTGCTGGAGCAAGCGGACAACACGAGCCCGGCTAATCCGGCGACGGCCAATGCGCTCCATCCGCGGTGTGACGCAGATCGAGTGGGGTGAGGCGGGAACACATCCATGGTCGAAGAGGTCCATCGTAGGGGATGGACCGCGCGGCAGCGGTCATGCTGCGTTGGTGGGCCCGGCCGATCCTCTCGCTGCTGTGGAGCCGGTGTAGACCGAACTCGCGTTGCCGGTCGATGGTTCTGTGGCCCCCGCCGCCCCGTGGCCGAAGAGCCCATAGAGGTTCTCCATGGCCCGCAGGAGGATCTCGGTGTCTCCCGGTATGGCCCGGGGCAGGATGTTTGGCGGCATCGCCGTCGAGTTGGCGAGCCGGTACACGAAGTACGCCGATCCGCTGGCCAAGACCCCGCCTCCCGTGGGCGACGTCGTGAAGTAGGTGAGGTCGGACCAGTTGGCCTGGCCCGGGATGGGAGAGTGGGCCAGCACATCGAGGTTGCGGGGGCCCGGGAGGGAGGGAACGTAGCGGTCGTACTCGCCCACGATCATGTTCGGGAGCACGTGCCCGTCCGTCAGGTTGCAGCCGTCGAAGAACCAGGAGGAGGCATCGGTCACGACCATGTCCGCCTGTGCGCCGACGGACTGGTAGGTCGAACCGATCAGGGTGGACTCGGGGTAGTTGACCGGGGCTTGATTCCAATTGACGGTGGTCAGCGAGGGGTCCTGGGCGACGATCGGATCTTCCGTGGCGCTCTTGAAGCAGACCTGCAGCCGGTTGGGGCCTACCGAGGTGGGTTGCAGGCGTATCTGCCGATAGCACGCATTGGCTCCCAGAAAGGCCAGATTGCCGCCGCCGGCGTTGAAGAACTGGGCCGCATAGCGCATCGGATTCGACCAGTACTCGTCATGCCCCAGACTGAAGAGGCAGCGATGGTTGCCCAGCAGTTGTGGGTTCGCATGCAGGTCGACATCGGTCCAGTACGTGAGATCGAGGCCCAAGCTCTCCATGTGGTAAAGGAGCGGGTACTCATTCCCGACGAAGTCCGCCGCCCCCGACGCCCAGCTCTGGGGGTAGGGCCGGTCGAACGACACGGCGCGCGAGCGGTGGGCGAAGTCCTGGCCCCCTCGCCCATTGGGCCCGTAGTAGAGGCTGTAGCCCCCGTAGAGGTTGTAGGCCTGCCACGTCGTCACGCTGTTCTGGAAGACGTACGCGGCGGTGCTCGTGTCGTCTCGGACCGTCAACGGCACGAACTGCTCTTGACCCCCGTCACCCACCAGCTTCAACAGATAGCAGCCCGGGGGCCATGTGCCGTCGACCGTGAAGCTGAGGGTCGGTGACCAAGGGCAGCTCACGGTCCCGATGCCGAGGCTGACCGTCGGGAACGGTTGCACGCGGGCCGCCACCATGTCGCTCCGGTAGACGAGCCGTCCACCGAGTCCCTGGTAATAGCCCATGCGGTAGGCCTCGACGCGCACGGCCTTGGCGGTGGAGTTGACGAAAAGCGTGATGTCGTCCCCTCGCACGGCACTGACCTGGCTGGCGAATCCTTCGAGTGCGTGGTCGGGTTGCACGAAGTTGACGATCCAGTCCAGGGTGCCCGGCCGCTGGTTCTCGGCAATGAGCCACGATGCCGTGGGCACGACGACGCCACTCGACAACCTGGCCTGCCTCACGGTCGTGTCAAGGTGGGCGTGCGGTTTCCGTCGCTTCGGGCGCGCCGGGGTCTTTTTCTTCTCCGTGGCCGAGCTCGCGCCGCCGCCGGCGCCACCGATGGCCAGGAAGCCGGCGGCACCGGCGGCCCCTGCTGCCGCAATTTGCAAGAAGCGACGGCGATCGATCGGCTCTCCCACCCGGATCATCGTACCGGGGGGCGGTTTCGACCCCATATCGGCCTTGGCACCTAATATGCCGCACCATGACTCGGGCGCTCTCCCTCCCTGGCCCACTGCGCCGGGCCGTGGCACGCCTGATTCATGCAACGTGGGACACGGCGGGTGCATTGGGCGCGATTGGGCCCGATGACCCCCGTGGCCGACGTTTCGGCGCAATGGGTCGGGGAGCATGCCTCCTCTTCCCGCAAGGTGCCATCTACAACGAGCACCTCATCTGGGTGGGTGAGGGCACATTGGTGGGACCGAACACATCCATCACGGCCGGAATGGTGCCGGGACAGTCGATGCCGACCAACCCCGTGGTCCGTATCGGGAGCCGTTGCATCATCGGTCGGGGCTCGCACATTGTCGGGCACTGGTCCATCGAGATCGGGGATGACATCCAAACAGGTCCCTACGTGTACATCACCGATCAGAACCACAGTTATGAAGATCCGGTCGAACCCATCGGGCGCCAGTGGCCCACCGAAGCGGCGGTCCGCATCGGCTCGGGAAGTTGGCTGGGGGCAAACGTGGTCGTTCTGCCGGGGGCCCAGGTTGGCGAGCATGTGGTGATCGCCGCCGGCGCTGTCGTGCGTGGCGTCATCCCGGATCGTTGTGTGGTGGCCGGGGTTCCCGCCAAGATCATCCGTCGTTGGGTGGACGGCCGAGGGTGGATCGACGAGAAAGACGTGACGCTTGGTAAGGAGGTCTGAACCGATTGCCGGCCGGCCATGCCGGGATCCCCTTCCCGGGTGGAGTGAGTGGGATGTGGCCCGCTACCGTGAGGCTGGCATGTCGGACCAACTCCCCCACCTGGTGACGGTCACCGGGCAGGACGGACCGGGTATCGCCGAGCGGGTCTTCGCCATCCTGGGCGTGCGGGGGATCGATGTCCGAGACGTCGAACAGGTCCGCATCCATGGGCGGCTCCTGCTCTGCGTGGAAGTCTTGGGCGTCGCAGGGGAAGGCAGTGAGGATCTGCGTGCGGCCATAGCCGGCCAGTTCCGGGACGGCAACGTGGACGTTGCGATCGCCCCACTCCTCGAGGCAGACGACGCGACGGAACGGGATCGGTTTCTCGTTACGGTCTTGGCCCCCGAGATCTCACCGTCGACGCTGCAGGGCGTCAGTGGACGTATCGCCCAGTGCCGGGGAAACATCGAACGGATCGTGCGACTCGCCGTCTACCCCGTGCAGAGTTACGAGTTCGCCGTTGCGGGAGGGAATCTCGACCTGCTCCGCCGCGCCTTGGCCGAAGAAGCGGTGCGGTCCGAAGTCGATATCGCAGTCCAGGTGGACGGCCTGCACCGCCGGGCCAAGCACTTGATCGTGCTCGATGCGGACTCGACCCTTCTCCAGGGGGAGGTGATCGACCTCCTGGCCGAACGGTGTGGGTGTGGCGCGCAGGTGGCGGCGGTCACCGAGGCCGCCATGGCGGGAGAGATCGATTTCGAGGAGGCGCTGCGTCAACGGGTGCAGTTGCTGGCGGGACTGGACGAGTCTGACCTCGAGGCTGTTCGCCGATCACTTCTCCTTTCACCCGGCGCACGCACGCTGGTGCGTACGCTCAAGCGACTCGGTTACGAGACTGCGGTCGTGAGCGGTGGGTTCACGCAGGTCATCAGGGCCATCGTTACCGACTTGGGCATCGATCACTTGGCGGCGAACGAATTGGAGACCAAAGATGGAGTACTGACGGGCGGACTCGTGGGGCCGATCGTCGACCGAGTGGGGAAGGCCGAAGCCCTGATCCGATTCGCCGCGGCCGCAGGTGTGCCGCAGTCACGCACGATTGCCGTGGGGGACGGGGCGAACGATCTCGACATGCTGGCGGCGGCCGGTCTGGGCATCGCGTTCAACGCGAAACCCATGGTCAGGGATGCCGCCGACACCGCGCTCAGCATCCCGTATCTCGACGCCATTCTCTTTCTGCTCGGAATTAGTCGGGGTGAGGTGGAGTCAGCGGACCAAATGGAGCAAGCTGGGAACCCATGACGCAGCCCAGCGCGCTCCGCGAGGTGAGCACCGCACAGGGCGAACAAGGCGGATTGGCCGACAATCTCGGCCCCCGGCCGTTGCTCAGGGGCTGGCTCCATGTGGGTGCCTTCGTCGCTTGGCTCATCGGCGGACCGTTTCTCATTGCGGCCGGACCCGATACAGGGAGCAAGGCTGCGTTAGCCGTCTACGTCGTGGCCATGTTGGCCATGTTCGGGACCAGCGCGCTCTTCCATCGCGTTCGGTGGAGCGCGCCGGCCTGGCGACGCATGCGACGAGCGGACCACAGCGCGATATTCATCGGGATCGCGGGAACGTCCACCGGTGTCGCTGGATTGGCCCTGTCCGGATGGTCCCAAGCCCTCATGCTCAGCCTGGTGTGGACGGGCGCCTTCGCCGGCATCGTGTTGCGCCAGGTCTGGCTCGACGCGCCTCAGTGGGCGGTTGCCGTGCCCTATGTGGCGGTCGGCTGGTGTTCGCTGATCGTGGCCCCACAACTCGTACGCAGCCTCGGCTGGGTGGGCTTCGCCCTCATGCTCATCGCTGGAATTTCGTACACCGCGGGAGCGTTGGTGTACGCCCTCAAACGACCCGATCCGTGGCCCGGAGCGTTCGGGTTTCACGAGGTCTTCCACGCGTGCACCGTGATCGGCGCGGGGACGTTTGTTTATCTGGTCACCTTTATCGCACTGCCGCGTTACTAAGGAGCACGTGGCCTCTTGCCGAGGGAGGTGTCGTAGCTCGGGAAGGCCACGGAGATGCGCTGAGCGAGGGACCGAATGGATGTGTCATTCAACGGGCCGCGGCTGTGCAACGCAGCGGCCAACGGTCTCATTGAGGTGACAACGACGTCGTCAATGATGAGCGATCGGGTGAGAAGACCCCACTCGGCGTCGACAAAGCAGAGGACGCTGCGTAGTGGCGGGCTCGCTCCTGTGACCTGGGCCACCGTCCTTCCCTGCTGTGCGATACCCGAAAGCAGATTGGTGCGGTTACGTCCGTTGACGAAAAGCGCGGGCTGGCGGTTGAACCACCCGCCGACATGGCGGCGTTCGACCCGTCCGCTGTACCGCTTCGTGTCGATGATCCACACCCCCGAGGGCACGATCGCGATGTGGTCGATGTCGGCGCGGCTGCCGGGGATGGAACGGTCGTGCAGGATGACGCCGCTCGCACGCAGGGCCCGGCTCAAGAAGGCACCGACCCTTTCTTCTCCGTGTCCACCCCGCTCCCAGGCGCGTGTTGAAGGTGCCTCTCCGGCGATGCCTTTGACGAGTGACGCCAGCAGACGCCCGAATCTCTGTCTCCGTCGTATGTCGTCGTAGGCCCGGCGCCGCTCGAACTCCGCTCGGGCCGAGGCGCCGGCCGTCCCAAGATCCAGCCCGTTCCCCGGATCCCCCTTGTCAGGGCCCTGGATCCCCACATTTCCTCCCTCGGCCGAGAGCGCACCGTAGCCGGGGGGTGCGACGGGGCCGTGGCCGGGGTGATCGCTGATCCCGTCAACCTCGTGGCACGCTGAACCGGTGCACCGATGCCTCCGTCGAGAAGGGCCGCGCCGCGGGCTTACCGCCGTTCTCACCCTCGGCATGGGGATTCCCCTTCTGTTGGCCTCCTGTGGGGACACGGGGGGACCAACGGCCGCGATTTCGCGGACCGGCCACGCCGCCACGACCACGACATCTGCGATCTCCACCACCACCACAACGACACAGCCTCCGCTGCCCATCACCCCGATCACGTGGACGCAGTGCAACGGGAGTCTCCAGTGTGGAACGTTGATCGTTCCTCTCGACTATGACCACCCGCAGGGCGGCACGATCGGGATCGCCGTGGAGCGTCACCTCGCCGATGATCCCGCACAGCGGATCGGATCGTTGGTCATCAACCCTGGCGGCCCGGGTGTGTCCGGAATCGACGACTTCGTCAACGAGCTCGACACACTGACTCCCCCGCTGCTGGACGACTTCGACGTCGTTACCTTCGATCCTCGCGGCGTGCAACGCAGCGACCCCGTCACGTGCGGCGAGACGCCCGGTGCCGCTCCTGGTCCGTTGCCCGACCCCGTGCCGCAGAACGCGGCGGCGCAGAAATCGGTTATCGCCAACATGCACCAGTTCGCAGCCGACTGTGAGAAAGCCAGCGGGGCCATCCTGCCTTACGTCGGTACCGTCGATGTGGCCCAGGATCTGGACCGCCTGCGGCAGGCCCTTGGTGACAGCGGTCTCACCTACATGGGCCAGTCGTACGGGACCCTGCTGGGGGCCACCTACGCCCAACTGTTTCCCACCCACATTCGCGCCATGGTTCTCGATAGCGCCATCGATCCCGCGCTTTCGTTCAGCCAACTGACGTTGGGACAGGCGGAGGGATTCGAGGGTGTGCTGGTGTCATTCTTCTCCTGGTGTGCCGCCACGACCTCGTGCGCCTGGCGCCCGGCCGGCGACGCCACGACGGCGCTCCTCGCGCTCATTGCACGCAGCCGGACGAGTCCCACCGCTGCTGGAAATGGTCGCACGGCCGGGCCCGGGGAGCTTTACAACGCGCTGCTCGCCGGCCTCTACTCCGAATCGGACTGGCCCGAATTGGGGAGCGCCCTCGCGGCCGACACCGCCGGCGACGGGGCGCAGGTCGTCGCCATGTCGGACCACTACGCCATGGACGGATCGACCAACGGTTCAGACGCGGGTGAGGCAATCGATTGTCTCGACCACCCCGCTTCCAGGGAGCTGGCAGCGTACGCACAGTTGGCGAACGTCTTCGCGCAATCGGCCCCGGTGTTCGGTCCGCTCCTGGCGTGGGGAGAGGCGGGGTGTGCCGTCTGGCCCGTGCCCCCCACCCGTACGCCGGCCCCGGCGACCGCTCCGGGTTCCCCACCGATCGTCGTCATCGGCACCACACAAGACCCAGCCACGCCGTACGCCTGGTCGGTCAGTCTGGCCGGCGAACTGAGCAAGGGTGACCTCCTCACCGTGAACGGGAGTGATCACGTCTCGTATTTCTACAGTGCCTGCGTGCGTGCCTACGTCCAGGGCTACTTCATCAGCCTCACCGTTCCCCCGGTGGGTGCCACGTGTAGCGACTGACGGCGAGTTACCCGGCGGGTCACGGTTCACCTTCCGACGCTGGTCTGAGGAACCGCCCACGCGCCATAGTGGGCGCCGCAATTGCTCGAGAGAAGGAGAGGTCGTTGGCACCCCGTGAAGAAGCGCTGAGCGCCGGAAACGTCGCCATCACCGGTCATGGTGGAGACGAGATCAATGCCTACCAGGTAGTGGCAGGCGAGGATGGGCCAAGGCCTGGTGTCCTGGTCATCCATCACCTGCCCGGTTGGGACTCGCCGACCAAAGAGGTCACCAGACGGTTTGCTGCTCACGGGTACAACGCGATATGCCCCAACCTCTATGCCCGAGAGGGACTCGATGTCGACGCCGACGACGCAGCGGCGGCGGCTCGCGCCAAGGGGGGTGTGCCGGACGAGCAATTCCTGGGGACGCGAACGGGGCGATTGGGGCCCTCCGGGCCCTGCCCAACTCCAACGGCAAGGTGGGTGTGATCGGGTATTGCTCAGGTGGTCGTCAGTCCTTCCTCACCGCGGTGAGCCTCCCGGTGGATGCTGCGGTGGACTGCTACGGGGCCTTCGTCACCGGGACCATTCCGGAGGGGTTCCCCCTCAAGGTGGTGACCTTGGTGGACAAGACGGCCTCGCTTCGCTGCCCCTTGCTGGGGCTCTTCGGCGTGGAGGACAAGTTTCCCGATCCTGAGCAAGTGGTGGAACTCGAGCAAGCGCTCATCGCTCACGGGAAGACGTACCAGTTCCACAGCTACGAAGGCGCGGGGCATGCGTTTTTCTCCACCGATCGGCCGAGCTTCCGCCCTGACGCGGCGTTGGATGGTTGGCAACGGATCTTCTCCTGGTTCGAGACGTACCTGACGTCGGCGGAGGCCTGATCATGTGCTCGTATCTCACGGTGCCCGCTGAGGTGACGGGTAGCGCCAAAGGTCCAGACGGTTGGTTCTCGATTACCTCGGCCAGCGTCTACTTCGACCACCCCTTCCATGCGCCCCTGGAGCACTCGCTCGCTCAACATCGACTTCGTCGATCCGGCACGGGGACCACGGGCGCGGGTGGCGGTGGAGCTGAGCGCAGATTCAGCACGCGAACTCGTGAGGTGCATTGAAGCGGCGCTCGCGGCGGCGGGCGGGGCTGCTCTCTAGCGAGGAGAACCCTTATTGACTCAGTGTATGCACTGAGCGTAGTGTCAACGGATGAGCGTTCCCCTTACTCTTCTCGGCCTGTTGGAAAGAGAGCCCTGCCACGGCTACGACCTCAAACGGGACTACGACACGTACTTCGGCCGCCGGAAACCCCTTCCGTTTGGCCAGGTCTATGCCACCCTCGCCCGACTCGTCCGCGACGGCAAGGCGGCACCTGGAGAGGTCGAGGCCGGAGACGGACCAGATCGAAAGCGCTATGCCATCACGTCAGCCGGCAAGAGCGACGTCGAAGCCTGGCTCGCTGAACCCGCGGAGGCCGAGCCCCACCTGCAGACGGTGGTCTTCGCCAAAGTGGTCCTTGCCCTCATGCTGGGCCATTCGGCCCAGCGATACCTTGATACGCAGAGGAACAGCCACCTGCAGCGCAGGAGGGAGCTCACTGAGCTCAAGCGCACGGGCAGCTTGGTTGACGCGCTTCTGGCCGACCACGGGCTGTTCCATTTGGAGGCCGATCTGCGGTGGATCGACATCACCGAGGCGCGGCTCCCTGCCCTCGCCGAAGAGGTGCGTCGGTGAGATTCCTGAACTCTCCACCATCGGGACCGGCATTTTCGAGGTGGTTCCGCGATCGCTAATCTGTCGGTCCCGGGCCGCTAGCTCATCCGGAAGAGCAGGGGACTTTTAATCCCAAGGTGCCGGGATCGAGACCCGGGCGGCCCACCAGGTCAGAGGCACTAGAGAGAACCGGACCAACGCTCCCGGACTACAACTCGGCTACAATGGCAGCGTGAAGGGCACCAAGACAGAGACAAGTCCGGGCGTATGGCGACTGAGGGTCTACGCCGGGCGCCGGGCATCCGGCTCACCGATCCAACTCACGAAGACCGTCAGGGGACCCGATAGCAAGCCAGGGTCCGGCACCCGGCTCGCCGACCGCGAACTGGCGAACATGATCGCCGGGGTGTCGAAGGGCAACACGGCCACGGGGACCGAGACCTTCGGCGGACTTCTTGCCTCGTGGCTGGACCACATCGAAGCCGACCGTTCCCCGACGACGATGCGCAAGTACCGCGACATTGCGGACCGCGTAGTCGTGCCCGAGCTCGGCAGGATCAAACTCAAGGCCCTGACCGCTCGGAATCTCGACACCCTCTACGCCAAGCTCACGGCCAAGGGCAACAAGGCCACCACGGTCCGGCGGGTACACGCTCTGATTGGCGCGGCACTCCATCAAGCCGAAAAGTGGGACCTCATCGAGCGCAACGTCGCCAGACGGGCCAGCCCGCCCGCGGTACATGCCGCACAGATCGAGGCACCGTCCCCGGCCGAGGTGCAAGCCATTCTCACGGCCGCCGAGAAGGTGGAACCGGCCCTCGCCACCATGCTCTTGATGGCCGCCCTTACCGGGGGACGTCGAGGCGAGCTATGCGCTTTGCGCTGGACAGACCTCAACGTCAAGGCGGGCACGCTCACTATCGCCCGCTCGGTGTACGAGACGGCCGGGGGTGGCTGGGGCGAGAAGGGGACCAAGACCCACCAGGCCCGTACCATCGGGCTCGATGACCTTGGCCTAGAGGCCCTACGGCGGCACCAGGTCGCTGTCGATGCCCTCGCCGCTGGTCTTGGGCTGGACGTGCCGGCGGACGCGTTCATGTTCTCCCGCTCGCCGGTCGGCTCGGAGCCCATACGGCCCGACGTCTTGACGAAATTCACGATTCGCATGGCTCGGGCTGCCAAGGTGGACACGCACCTCCACGCGCTGCGCCATTTTTCAGCAAGTCAGGCGATCGCCGCTGGGTTCGATCCCGTGACCGTGGGGGGACGGCTCGGCCATGCCGACCCGTCGATCACGCTCCGGGTCTATAGCCACGTCCTCGAGCAGCGGGACCGGGAGCTGGCTACGGCGCTGGGGAAGACATTGGCGTTACCGGGCTAAGGGTTGCCGCCTCAGAGGCCCGATCCTCGATGGCCTTCTGCATCTCTCGCTCCATGTCCCGAGTTGCCCGGCCCCGGAGTGCCTGCCGTGTCCGCGGAGACGCCGCGGCGGGCCGTTGTGCTGCCACCCGTCGCTCACGCTCCTCCGTGAATGAACGCCGCCACATTGCGTCGGCCGCTACCACGACCTCGAGCCCGGTCACACCCAGCCGCGTGCGTGATTCCAGCCGACTTGCGACGGCTGCTTCCACGTCGCCGATCCGGCGTTCTCTCTCGACTACTGCGGCGGGCTTCATGCTCACGTCGCGACCCCAACGCGACCGAAGGAGACTCAGCCGGCCGAGTGTGTCCCTTACACCCTGCGACACGATCCGGCTGAGGTCTCGTAGTTCATCCGACTGGAAGGCATCCTCGATCCCGTCCGTGTTGCCCTTGACCGCCCCGGCCAAGTAGTCAGATGACCAGATTCCGAGATCCATCTTGACGTGAGAAGAGGTGGTGGAGACAAGATCGCCGAGGCCAACGCCGAGGACATCGGCCAGTGCAACGCCTTCCACCAGAGACACGGAACGCCGGCCGGTTTCGATGGCAGCGACCGTTGCCCGGGTCCACTGAATGCCCCGGTAACGAATGTGGCGTGCGAGCCCATCCTGAGAGAGCGCACCCGGGGGGGTGTCGGTCCTCAGGCGCCGAACGTTGTCCGCGATCACTGCCGATAGCTGGGGGTAGTCGCTCACTGCCCACCATCTTGCCGCATGGGGATGAGAAACACAACATTCACACCGGGCAGCAGATAAACGCCGAGTGAGCTTGTGATACCCGATATTGGGCCAACCTAACGGCAATCGGGCGGGCAAACTAGATGTTGTGAAATCCAACACAGAAGAGACGACCAGGCTCAAGGCATGGCGTAAAGCCAATGGACTCACCCTTGGCGACGAGGCGGGTCTCAGCGGGTACTCGATCGCGTTTCTCTCTCGGCTGGAGCGAGGGCATCGGAACCTGCGGCCCCTTGATCGGGTCCGGCTCGCCCGGGCGCTCGGTGCTCCGGTGTGCGACTTGTTCGAACCCGAGCCGGGCGGAACGAAGCAATGACCGTCGCCCTACCTCCCGACGTCAAGCTCCTGTCCTGGGCCGCTGAGCATCTGGGCATCGGATTGAGCACCGCCTACCTACTCGCGCCAAAGGGTGAGATACCAGGAGCGTTCAAGGTGGGGGCGCAATGGAGCGTGAGTGTGCCCAAGTTTCAAGCTGTAGTTCACGGTCAGACGGCGCCATGAACGACAACGAGGCGACCGAAATCCTGCTCCAGCTCGTTGACGAAGTTGCCCAGCTCCGCGCTGAACTGTCGTGTACGCGCTGCAAGACGCCACCGCCGCCTCCTGAGCGTTGGGCGGGCGACCCCTGGTCGAGAGATAGTCGACCGCCTCACAGTTGTGGCAAGACAGGACGGGCGACGTGAGCCCACTTCCGCATCCCGACTTCGACATCGATGAAGTTGATCCGAGGGAACTCAGCGACGATCAACGGGTACGGCATGTCGAGCTCGTCCCCGCATCGTCGATCAAGGTCAAGCCCGTTCATTGGCTATGGAAGGACCGCATCCCCCTGGGGGAGCTGTCACTACTCGCCGGCCGAGAGGCTCTTGGCAAAAGCACCATCGCCTACACGCTGGCTGCATGGATCACCATGGGAACGATGAAGGGTCGGTTCCTGGGCGACCCTCGGTCCGTGCTGGTGGCCGCTACCGAGGATTCGTGGGAGCACACAATCGTTCCGCGCCTCATGGCGGCCGGTGCAGACCTCGATCGGGTCTTCCGGGTGGACGTCATCACCGAAGACGGCTTTGACGGCTTGTTGACACTGCCGTCTGACATCTCAGACCTTCACCTTGCGGTTGTGCAATCTGACGCGGCACTCGTCCTCCTCGATCCCCTGATGTCCCGGCTCAGTACGCATCTCGACTCCCACAAGGATGCCGAAGTGCGCGTAGCACTCGAACCGCTCACGGCCTTTGCCAAGCGGGCCCGCGTCGCGGTGCTCGGCATCATCCATGTCAACAAGTCGAGCGGTAGCGATGCCCTGAACGTCATCATGGGAAGTCGGGCGTTCGGTGCTGTCGCCCGTGCAGTCCTCATGGCGGTCAAGAACCCCGAAGACGGCACCTGCTTATTCGGCTTGGCCAAGAACAACCTCGGTCCCAAGGAACTACCCGCATACCGCTATCAGATCGTCGGGCAGAAAGTGGCCGACACCGACGAAGGGCCGGTATGGACGGGGAGGATCGACTGGCTGGGGAAATCTGACCGGTCTGTCGACGAGGTCATGATCGCCATGAGTGAAGGCGGCATGGAGGGTGTGTCAGCAATCGACGACGCGAAAGGGTGGCTCGAGGACTACCTGAACTCGGTCGGTGGTTCGAAGGCGTCGTCGATCGTCAAGTCCGCCGGGGCAAAACAGGGCCACAATGAGCGAAATCTCCAGCGAGCTGCGGCCAAGCTGAAAGTGCAGTTCGGATCTGAGGGATTCCCGCGAATCACCATTTGGACACTTCCGGCGAATCCCCAGCGTGCGGTCAGTCAAGACAACGCTCTGGAGACACTGGCGACTGTCGCAACTGTCGCAACTGTCAGTCACACACACACATCTTCCTATGCCTCCCCTGTTTCCAGTGAGGACAGTCACGACAGTGATTTAACTCTCCAGAGCAGTGGCACAACAGGAGTCCACGAATGAGCGAGTTCGACGAGCTCTTCAGCCACCTCGCGGGTGAGCCGATACCAGGCGGTTGCGACATGTGCTCTGCCGATCAAATCCTGGAGACTTTGAGTCCCGGCGTCGCCATTCTCCAGATCCGTCATGAGGACAACTGCCCGATCCTCAGAGCATCGAGACGGCGGGCTAACTGATGGCCACCACCGTCGCCACCATGAGCGAACGACAACTCCAGAGTGCAGTCATCCAACTCGCCGAACTGGTCGGGTGGCGTGTGTACCACACCCATGATTCGCGGCGGTCGCAACCTGGCTTTCCGGATCTGACTCTCGTTCGTGAGAACAGGTTGCTATTCGTGGAGTTGAAGAGTGCGAAAGGTCGGCTGACTGTCGAGCAGGTCGACTGGCTCGAGGCGTTGGGGTATGTCGCCTCGGTGGCCACCTGGCGGCCGGCGGACTGGGTGTCCGGCACGGTGGAGCGAGTGCTGCGGGGTCAGTCGTGAGCAGGCGAGACTACGAACCTGGCCGCACGACACCCAGCCGCCTATTCCTTCGGGGAAAGATCACCATCACCAAGGTGGGCCGACGTGGTGTCCACGCCACGGTGGGTGACCACGGGATGCACGACGTGGCGTACAGCGGTGGCAACTGGTCCTGCTCGTGCGGGCTGGCAGCGCCGTGCTGCCATCAAGCCGCGGTGGCGTTGGTCGTTCAGTTGCCTATGAACGAGCGGCACCTGGACTGGGCGGCAGGTGTGCCGGTATGAGGCAAGTCGTGAGCAGGCAGGAAGGCCGGGGTGGGGTCAACGGGCTAGCGACGATCGATTCCGACCAGCCCGGTGTCGGTTTTCCTATTAATTCCCAGCGTTTCGAGTTCACCGTTAAGGAGAAGTGAATCATGGCCAAGCCCTGCTCAGTATGCGTATCGTCCAATCGGGACGAAATCGAGCGCGCCGTTATGAATCGGATCAGTATCCGGGAAACGGCGCGCACCTTCGGAGTCTCAGCGTCAGCCGTAGCGCGTCACAACGACCACGCCGGCATTGCACCCGATTCTCGCATCGCCAGTCACCTGGCCACGGCCGAGGAGCTCATCGCCGCAGTCAAAGTCATCCGCGGGACCGACTTTGCAGCCCAAGACTTGGCCGAAGCACAGCATTTGCGGTCGCTGGCCGAAGCCGTGGATGCCAGCCCGGCCAATATCGGTGCCCTCCGCGAGCTGCGTCTGACTTTGGATCAGTACAGACGGCTCGCGTTCCACACCGACCCGTCTGAACAGCAGGAACTGGCCGAACTGATCGCCAAAATCAGCGGTGGAGCCGATCCTGATCGATACGACCGAGTGTTTCGGGCCGCCATGGCCGCTGGGGCCGATGAGGACGCTGCTCGGGCCGCTGGGGACGCCGCTTTAGGGCGTGAGAATGCCGGCGAGACCTGGCACGAGACCATGGCCCGCTTGCACCCAGAGCAGGCGTCCAAATACCTCGCTGAGGGTGCGGAGTGTGGGCGCAATGGACGCTGACCGGCTCCCCTGCGTGGTATGCGGCGGTCCGATGCCGCCTGACAGCCCCAGCGCCCTGTTCTGCTCCGGGAAGTGCACCGAAAAGGCCGACGAGGTCATCGCCCAGGCCCAAAAAATGGTGGCGTCCATGCCGGTCGGGCCCGATGGCCCGATTACAGGCGGGTTCACTGTGGGACAACTCGCGGACTTGCTCCGCATGGATACCCAGTTATCCAGCTCGTACCTTGACACGGCAGAGGCCGGCGCCCGGCTCACCAAGATCCTCGATGCCCGGATGGTGGAGTCGGCCAAGGGTGGCCCGGCGTTTCGATACCCGACGCCAATGGAGGCCCGCGGCGATGAGGCATGGGCGACCTACCAACTGTTCCGGGCCACCCGGTGATGCACCAGCATCGAACACCCGGTCGATATACTGGGCTCAACGAACTGCTCGGACGCTCGGGTCCCGACGGCGAGCAGCTTCGGAGTGAACGCACTGAAGCAACATCGACCGTTGACGTGAGGACTAAGAATCCTCCCGCCGCAAGGCGAGTGCCGGGGAATGAAACCGACGTGCGGGTTGAGAGTGTCTTGAGCGCACCGCGCTCGTCCCTATCCCCGCGCCATTCCCTGAAAGGCGGCCAAAATGGCTGAATCCCAACGCAACATGCTTGACCGAGTTGTCCGCGAACGCACGGCCCTCAAGCCCCGAATGAAGGCCCTGAGCGACAAGGGAAGTCTTTCCCGGTCGGAAGAGGCCGAACTCGACCAGCTCCTCGACACGTTCGAGAACCTGACCAGCTCGGAACGCTCGCTCCGTGCCCGCCTGGGCGTCGGTGGCGACGATGGACACGTCGAAGGCGTCTCTAGGGGCGAGCTGCGCGACCGTGCGCTCCGGGTCCTCGAGAACGAGGGCCACCACCTGGCGCCCCACCAGATCGACCACGTCGACAAGTTGCTCCGGTCCCGCAACGGCGACGTCGACGGCGCGGTCATCGCGCGTCGTCTCCTCCTGTCGGAACGTGACGCATACCGCTCGGCGTTTATGAAGGGTGTCACAGAATCGTCGCCGATTTTCACCCCCGAAGAGCAGGCCGCCGTCGCCGAGTTTCGTGCCGCCAATGAAGGCACCGGCTCAGCCGGTGGCTTCGGTATCCCCGTCCTCATCGACCCGACCATCATCTTGACCAGTGGAGCCGCAGACGCCCCGCTTTTGCAGATTTCGAGGGTGGTGACCATCACGACCGACGCCTGGAAGGGTGTCTCGTCTTCGGGTGTGGTCTGGAGCTACGACGCCGAATCAAGCGCCGTCTCCGACGACACGCCGACATTCGAGCAACCGACGATTCCGGTCTACATGGCCCGTGGGTTCATTCCCTACAGCATCGAAGTGGGGCAGGACTACCCCGGATTCGCCGACGAGATGAGCATGTTGCTCAATCAAGGTTTCATCGACCTCGTGGCAAAGCAGAGCATGACCGGATCCGGCACCGCCAGTCCGACGGGCATCTTCACCGCGCTCCAGAACGTCACCACTTCCCCGGCACATGTGGTTGTGACTACGACCGGCGCGCTCGGTGCGGTGGACATCCGAGCCGCGTGGTCGAGCCTGCCGGAAAGGTATCGCCCGCGTGCCACCTGGGTCATGTCGCCAAGTGTCCTGTCCAAGGTGTCGCAGTTCGGTAACGGGCTGGCCATCTCGGACTACACCGTCAACCTCTTGCAGGACGGTTCTAGCGTCATCGCCGGCCGACCCGTAGTGATTTCCGACTATGCCCCAAGTTTTACCGGGACCAGTGGTGCTGAGAATTTCTGTTGCCTCGGCGATTTCAGCCGCTACGTCTTCGTGTCGAGAGCCGGAATGTCGGTCGAATTGATCCCGACGATTTTCGACCAAGCGACCGCCCGGCCGACGGGGAATCGTGCGTGGTTCAGCTTTGCCAGGCATGGCATGGGCGTCTCGGATGCGAACGGCTTCAGATTGCTGGCCAATTCTTAGCCCGACACTTCGTCCCGGCCGGGTACTGCCCTCTGGCATCGTCAGTGCCCTGGCCGG
The DNA here is from genome assembly GCA_003160635.1 of Acidimicrobiaceae bacterium. GTDB lineage: Bacteria > Actinomycetota > Acidimicrobiia > Acidimicrobiales > RAAP-2 > Bog-473. The sequence goes on from PMLV01000203.1 coordinate 24,154, forward strand.
GTCGCTCGAGAGGAGCGAAAATGGCATTTGATAGTGAAATGCGAAGCCTGGAGCGAAACATTGCCACCGGGGCCGTATCGCGGTCCTCGCTCGTCATGGCAGTGCTCAAGGAACTACCGCCGGGGATCATCAGATGCACCGACGAGGGCCGAACGTGCGAATTCATCCCCCACGCATCAACTGCGGAGCCGACGCGATCGAAGTCGGCACGTGTCGCTCACCTGCAACGCCGAGCGCTGTGCGCGCTGGTGCTCTCGGGGGATGGCGCGCTCGTCACTCGCGCTCAGCCGATGGTCGATGAACATGAAGCCTCTGAGTACGTCTACGTCCCGGCCGATTTCAACCCGCCGCGCTGAGGGTGTATCGCCGCGGGCCGATACAAGCCAGTTCACCGCCAAGCTGGGCGAAGCCAGGGCCGAGAGGCGGACAAGCTCGGCAAGAGCGGATCGTCCAGCTTCTCGAAGCTGGACGGCTCTCGAATAGTCAACCTCGCCGCCCTCGACTGAAATGACTAGGCACCGGTCCCGATCCTGGTTAGTGGGTCCGTTTGAACCTTGGGGATCTAGGCTCACTCCTCCATGGAGCGGGTTGACAAGGCGGTCGGTCTCATCGTGAGTGCTGCGATCGCTGCGGTTGGAATCCTCTATGGCCTTGGAGCGGCCTATCACAAGGACAATCCGGCCGAATCCCACACCTTGTATCACTGGGGTGCGGGTGTGGCAGCCGGAGCGGCCGCCCTCCTTGTGGTTGTCTTCCTCTTCTGGCCCGCTTATGTCTGGGCGGTCGACTATCGAACTCGCTACATGGCCCGACTGCCCGGAAGGCCCACCCTTCATATTCCATTCACGGGGCGACTGCGTCGTCGCAAGAGTTCCGGTTCGCTCGTCATCGTCAAAGCGGTCTATGGCCGTGATGATCCGTGCGCATGGACAGATGTAACCGAAACCATTCGTCGGATGGTTAAGGATGGACGACTAGCCATGACGGTCACTACGGCGGGATTGGGCATAACCGATCCACTGCCTGGCGTGGTGAAGGAACTGCGAGTGACATACAAAGTTGGAGGCGACGCGGAGAAGGTCTCTGACTTTACGGAAGGCTTTCAGGTGGAACTTCCCTAGCGACAGGCGCTTAGCCGAGCAGTCCAGCGATCTCCCAAGTAGGGGAGGTGGCGCCGGGAACCATGCAGGCTGGCCCGAGAACTACGAGAGAATGAGCCATGGCCCGACGCAAATCGCTCCGTTCACAGCTCTACCGTGCCGCCCGCGACCTCGGGAACGTCGAAGCCGTCGAACACGGTGGCGCCAGCGGCGGAGCGCAGCGGTACGCCCGCCGTGCCGTGTACCGCAAGATCAACACCGTCACGGGAGACGCTTCGGGTCGAACGGGTCTGGGCGCCGCCAACGCCGCCACCTACGACGAGCGGGTCGAGCTCTGTGAGCGTCACCACCTCCCCGGCGGGTGCGTCGACAGTCGTCAGGCATTGGTCCTCGGGTTCACTTCGGGGTCGTTCCTACGGGCGCTCGGGCTGTCGGGGAGCCGGCGCAAGCGGTAGGTCCGCTCCACGGCCACACCCCAGCCGTAGCCTTATCCCATGCCCGATCTTGCGCCGGATGCAACTGAGGCCGTCGAGAAGTGGGCCAAGGCGACGGGGCGCACGATTGTGGGGGAGAAGTGACGGCGACAGAGCGCGGCGCCTGGCGGCGTCTTGCGGTTCACCTCAACCGGAGGTTGCCTTTAGATAGGGCACTTCGCCCCTGGTTTTGCTTCATGCGATTCACCACTAAGGGTGCATCGTGAGCATCAAGGCGGCGAAATGGGTTTCTGCAGTCCTAGTGGTTATCGGATTAGTCGTGGTGATCCTGCTCAGTCTTGGTGGAGTCACGAGCAAGAGTGCAGTCGCCGCGTGCAACTCAGACGCCAAGACGGTTCAGACGGCAATTGCAGCATTCCAAACGGTCAATCCCACTCTGCCGGTAACCCCCAAATCTCTGATGAGTACGGCGAACGGCGGCCCATTTCTGAAGTCCTGGCCGAGCAACGGCGCTCACTACGCCATTTCCTTGACCTCTGCCGGAGAGGTAATGGTTTCGGCGCCGTCAAAGGCAACTCCGGCGCCTTATGACATACCGAATCCCTGCAGATCTGCTTCGTGAGCGCCTCTGGCGGTCGTTTTCGAGGTGGCGCAGGCTCTTAATGCCAGGCGACGTCGGGCGATCTGGCGCGTGCGGCATTTGAGGCCGTGACGCGCCGACGACCCCCCGTTGCGATTCAGGGGTCGAGGCGTCGGCACCCGCCGCCGATACCACAATGGCGGGTGATGGCCACCCTGAACCAGGGTCAAAAGTCCCAGGGCTTGAAAGATGTGACTTTCGGCCCGGTGGTGAACTCAGTCGCCTTTAGGCGCATGCTCCCGGCACGCCTCGACGTACCATCGCTTCCCCTTGCGGTCCTTCCAGATGCCCTTCCACGCCGGCTTCTCGTAGCAGTGGGTCGCCTGGAGCTGGTCTGAGTAGACCATGCGGAAGCACCGGCCGGGGGCGATGAAGAATCCCCTGTGGAGGTCGCCGGGTTCGGGCATTCGGTCCACGAGCGCAGGTTAATGGCCCAGGTGTACGTTTCTCGTTGTGTCCGCACACAACCCGATTGTTCGCCCACTGCCACTCGATTTCTACCGCAACGAGCACAAGGAATGGGTGGCGATTGGCTATGCCCCCAAACTCTGGGAGATCGTCTGCCCTCAGTGTGGCGACGACTCCGGTCCGAAGGGAGATCAATCGGAGGCCGTACAAAGGCTTCGGGGGCCGTTTCCCAACGCGCAAGCGCTCGAAGTTGCCGAACTACACATGATAAATCCCGAAGCCCTACCAGTTTGAACCGCTCCGGGTCGTCTCGAACCTCCCCAAAGAACCGAAGCAGGAAGAGGCACCTCCGATGAGACCAACCGACGGCCAACTGGTCTGCCCGCACTGTCAGACCAAGGGATTCGTGACCACCAAACAGAAGAACGTGCTCAGAGACCTCCTGGGGTGGAGTCAGCCAGTCTTCCCCGGTGGGCGTTCACGCCAGAAGAACAAGGCGTACCTAGAGCGCACTTGCTCGAACTGCCGGACGACCTGGGAGGTCAGGTAGGCGCAAAGGTCCAGCCGGGCTGGAAGCGTCCCGCTGCTTGACGCGATGCTGGCCGCCTTCGGTGCCAGCGAAGGTATCGACCTTCCTGAGTTCGATGACGGCCTCGAGGTGTTCAGCGCGGAGCGCCGCGCAGCGCTGACGGACAAGGCCAAGAGCAAAGAGCGCCGGGCAGGTCCCTGACGCGACGAAGCGCCCCGAACTGAAGGGCGCCACGTCGGTGAGTCTGGCAGGTGGGTGCGTCAGGGCTCGCCGGGGCCGACTTCGCCGAGCGGTTTCAGCCCCGCACTCTCCCGGATGATCGCTCCGGTCTTTTGGGCAATTTCCCGCACCTTCGCTATCGCGGGGTCTTCGTCGTCAGGATGCACCAGGGTTGAAAGGCCCATCAGGCCATTGACGAGGGAGCCCATGAACACCACAGCATCCGCCTGCGTCTCTACCTTCTCCCGAAGCGATACCAGCTCGGCGGCCATCATCTGGAACATGAGCGGCACCATGTCGAAGGTTGCATTCTCAGCCAGATCGGCGTACTCGCCGTCGAGAGCTAGGACCTCGAACATCTCAAGTCGGGATTGTGCGTTCTGCGGGCCGAAGTCGGTCTCAGCGGGAGCGGTCATTGCGCCACCTCGGTCGAATCACTCTCGGCGAAGATCTGCTCGAGCGGTCCGTCGTCGCCAAGATCACGCTCAAGCTTGGCCCTGGCCAATCGCTCGAACTTCTCGGCTATCCCGTCCTTGACCCCCATCTCACGAAACATCAGGGCGGCTTCGGCATCGTGCCGATGGTCGCACTCGTCGGGCTCGATGTTGGTTCGGCGCGTCGTTCGCCAATCGGAGAATGATGGATAGCTGCCGGGGCTGTAGATCCCGATGACCAGATTGTCGAGTGTCAATCTCTCGGTTTCGGCCATCTCGTCGGAATGAGCGTTCGACAGCAACCTCAACAGCTCAGTGGATTCCGGATCGTCGGCCAACCTCTCGCGCAGCTGGTTGTATAGGGCGTCGCTCCGAAGGGATGTTGAGCGCCTCGCTGGTTGAGCA
>PMLV01000245.1 GCA_003160635.1 Acidimicrobiaceae bacterium
ACCCTTGTTCAACAGCGCCCTAGGGCCACGCACCTCCTCATGAGCTTCTAATCCGCTCTTCAGCTTGGCCTGGCAGGGATAGGCTAGATCGCCGGTCGCTTCTGTGAATGGGATTCGGGGAGCTTGGCTCCGGCTCAGGGATCGGACTCGGAGGGTTAGGTTCCGGTTCTGGTTCGATGGGGGTGGGGACTGGAGGAATGGTCATGGAGCATTTCTACCCCAGGGCCGCCGATCGATGACTGACTACTTCTCCCACACGATCGTCCTACCCGCCTCACGAGCCCACTTCTCGATGGCTTCTAATCCCACAGCAGGCCTAGCCGAGTGTGCCGACTTCGCCGAAAAATCCGCTCTGAGTGTGACAGTAGATCGACTTGCTGTCAGCTCCCCGCCGCGACAAGCCAGTGCGCAGACCCGCTCCTCGTCGACTCGGTGAACTCGGACCAGCCGACCTTGTCGTCAGAGATTGCCGCATACCTCGTCACATCGATGGGGACGAGCAAAGGAAGCCTCACGGGGATGGCCAGGAGGGAACCATAGGTGTCCGACGTGTGTGCGGTGATGAGCCAGCGGAGGTGAACTTGCTCAGTGATGAGAGCTTGCACCCGAGGTTCCGAACGTCTCACCCCTCCTTCACCACGGCGTACCAGATCCTGTGGGCCACCCCCTCGATGGCATCGCCCATGCGGGCACAGCGGCGGTACAGCTCCCGGCGACCTGCCACCTCTCGGATCTCATTGACCTGAAGAAGCGCTGACATCGCTCGACGGTAGACGTGTTCGATCTTCCGCTGATGACGCACCGCGGCATCAGCACACCCAGTGGCCCGGTCCGGATCGACTACAAGGGCAGGAAAGGCTCGCACAAGTTCNNCATGTCCAAGAGCTCCGCTTCGCGGACCAAGCCCTTGGCGGCGTTGAGAACTCTGTCGAGCCGCTCGGAGAGCTCGTAGATATCTTCAGGGCTGATCGGCGTTACGAAGACGTGTTGTATCGCCGTCAGCAGTTCCCGACGTATGGCATCAGCCTCGTGCTCGCGGGAGCGAACCTCCGACGCCTTGGTCTGATCGCCTTTTGACCAGGCTGCAAACGCCTCAACACCGGCGATCGTCACCTCGCCTTGGCGAGTGAGGATGCCGAGGACGTCCGGAGCCTCCGGCAGAAACCAACGTCTCATCCCACCCACCTCCAAAGCGGGAGGAACAGGGCTCCCAGTGCCCCGCTCACCGGAAGGGTGACCAACCAGGCAAGTCCGATCTCCCCGGCGACGGCCCAGCGTACGTGGCGCCAGCGTTCCCCTGAGCCCACGCCGACAATGGCGGGAGCGACGACATCGGTCGTGCTGACGGGCGCGCCCAATAGTGACGCCCCCACCACAATCAATCCGGCTGTGCTCTGAGTGACCAGTCCGTCCAAGGACCGCAAATGATAAATGCGCCGACCCAGAGTGCGCACTACCCTCCACCCACCGATCATCGTGCCCACGGTGAGCAGTACGGCGGATGCGAGCATCACCCAGAAGGGCACCGCGAAGTGCGAGAGATGTCCCCCAGCGACCAGGGCCACCGTCATCAGGCCCATGGTCTTTTGCGCGTCGTTGGATCCATGTGCGAACGCCAAGCCCGCCGAGGCCACCACTTCTCCACGCCGGATCGGGCTCTCGATGGCTCGGCTCGCCCGCCGCAGGGTCCGCCGGGCGAGACGGATGCCGAGCATCGCCAACGGCAGAGCGGCTGCCGAAGAAAAGACAAGCCACAACAGCGAGCCGATGACACCTTCAGGACGCAATCCTTGCAATCCACCCCAATGAACGGCATGCACACCGCCGTCCGCCAACGCGGAACCGGCCAGCGCGCCGACAAGACAGTGCCCAGAACTGCAGGGAAGGGCCCTCCACAATGTCACGACGTTCCATACGAGCGCACCCAGTACCGCCGCTCCGAGAACCGCCAGCTCCTGAGCGGCCGGGACGGCGGCGATCCCCCCCACGGTAGCGGCGACCGCTGTGCCCATCACCAGAGCACCGACCATGTGGAAAACCGCCGCCACGAACACGGCCGGGCCAGTACGCAGTGCGCCGGTCACGATCGGCACAGCTATGGCATTGCCAGCATCGTGAATGCCATTGACCAACCCAAACATCGCAACCAGCAGCATCACGACCACAAACACCGGCACTTCCCCTCGCCGCCGAGGGTCACAAAGGTATAGCCGTCTTCCAAAGGTGCCGTAGCTCAGGTGGCAGCACGGCAGCAACGTCGACTGCTTCCTCGGGAACGAGTTCGCGTAGTGCACCAATGACCGACTCGACGATGGCCTCTCGCTCGCCAGGGGCGGTCGCGGGCAAGGCGCTCGCCATGAACTGTTCGAGGTGCCGCGGGCGGTGTCGCGCTGAGCGCGCTGACTTCGACGGCGCTGCCAGAGCGCGGAGATCGGCCGGCAAGTGGGTGAGCACGTGCTGGCGCTCTCCAGTGGGGAGGAGGCCCAAAAGTGTGCTGAGAACCGCGCTTGCGGTGGCGCGCTCGGTCTCGACCGGGGCACCGCCGCCATGGGCCGCGGCTAATACGCTGGTGAGGGCCCGAGATGGAGGGTGGTGTGCATGTCCTTGGGACGGGCGTGTCTCGCCTCGGAAAAAGCCGACCTGAAGGTGAGACTCGATGCTCGTCACCCCCGGAACCCGCCTGACGGCGTCGAGCACCTCTCCGATCTGCTCCTCCGTCGCCACGTCACCGTGCAACAGCACGTCATGACCCTCGGCCATCACGTGGAGCCGCGGGATGTCGAGCTGATGCTCGAGGGGCCCCAGGACCGAGCGCACACGATCCGCCAGCACTGCGCCACCCACGCTCGGGTCGGGATGGCGACCGGCGAGCCGGTAGCGCAAGCCCTCGAGGCGCCCGCTCAGATGCCTCGTTCGCCTCGCGGTGGCCTTGACCAGGTGCTGAGCCCGCGACCGCCCTCCGCTCCTCATCAGAACCACGACTCCTGATACCGCCGTCCCGACCGCGATCTTCCTGGCCGCTCGTGCTCGCTTCATCGTCGCACCTCCACAATCTCCTGGACCAGTTTCAAGATGGACTGGCGCAGCGCAACTGACTAGGGGCAAAGGTCCTTGGCCCTGGGACAATCTCGGATCGGCGCATGGCCGGGCCCATGACCAGGAGGCTGGCGAACCTCGGTGGGCGATCGGGACCTCTGACCCTGGCGAACCGGCGGGGCGACCAGACCATCGGACTGTGTGGATCGATCAACGAGGTCCGAGGCTTCGACCACACCCGAATGTCATCGGCTGCTGGCCGTCGCCGTGAAGAAGGGCAGCATCGGTCGACTGGGGCGGGCGGGGATGCCGCACCCATCGCGGTGTCGGTCAAGCAGGTTCTGGACAAGTCCACTCAAAATGGGCCATAAAGGGGGCGAAGTCTGCGGCACCCAAGCGCCCCCGCGCCAGCGGCCTTAGATTGGCGGGGCGGATGTGACAGACAAATCAAGACAATTCGGCGACGCAGTGGGTGACTGGTACTACTGCTTCAAACACAAGCAGGTCGAAACGCGCGACAAGTGTCATCTGATGGATCGGATGGGCCCGTACCTCACCAGGGAGGATGCCGAGAACTGGCATGACCGGGTCGAAGCACGGAACGAGGCGTGGGACGACGAAGATGAGTAGGTGCGTATCGGCGGGCAATCAAGCACCCCGGGACCACCCGCTTTGCGACGTTCAACGGATCCCGACTGCGGGCAACCCTGCCGCAGCGGTGGAGGAGTCCCCATTCTTCTCCCCGAACAGAGAGATAGCTGGTAGGTCCAAGAGGGATCCTGCCCACCTCATCGTCATCGGTGGGCAACAGGCTCGTCGCCGTGTTGCCCACCGATGAGCGCTGCCAGCAACGGTGCTATGGACGTTACCTCCACCGGCAGCGTGAGGTTTCGATCCCGTCCAGGCTGTCAGCAACGATCAGGCGGCGCATAAGCAACCGGGCGAATCGCTCCACCGCTCTTCTGACGAAGAGGCCGCGAGTGGCATCGCGTCGGCCGAGGTCCGGAGCGAGCTCAGTGGCGTGCGACACGGTGCGACAAGGCAGTGCAGTCCCGCCCGCCGGGGCAGGCCCCGAAAACCCCGCGATGGGCGAGCGCGACGCTCACCAGCGCGCCCTCGAGGTCACGCGGCTCGACCCCGGCCGTCCTGGCCACGGCGCAGAGCGAGCCAAGCTGGTCATGGGCGCGGTCGTCGACCAGGCCGAGGTGGAGGGCGGCGCACGCCGCAACGCGCCCGTCGAGCGCCGGCGCGGCCAGCGGCCACACGCCGCGCAGTTCCCGCAAGAAGACGATCGCCCACGACCGGAACCTGGCACGGAACCTGGGGGCGGCAGCCCATCTCGTCCACGGCAGCTCCGAGGGCCGCTTCCGGATCGTCTACTGCACCGACCCCACCTCGGGCGGGCTCAGCAGAAAGGAGGTGGAGGGGGTCGGCTACGAGTGGCGCCCCCTCGGCACCGAGCTCGAGCAGCTCGGCGTCGACGGATCCGGCTCCACCGGGCCGCGCACCGACCGTGGCGGCCGGCCATTCCACCACATCGCGCAACCCGGGCTCGGACTGTGGACGTCGCGCCCCATCGAGGGATGAGAGATGAAATGTCCCAACGAGCCTCCGGGAACGAGTGACCGATAGAACGACTCGAGCATTTACTCCACCTGCTCGGTCGTGAACGTCCCGGGTGGATGATGGCGCCGCTGGTCGATCACGTGCGCGCCGAGGTCGAACAGGAGCCCGCCCGGCATTGATCGTATCCTCCTCGGCCCTACTGGGTCGTCGTACGGCAGAG
>PMLV01000085.1 GCA_003160635.1 Acidimicrobiaceae bacterium
GCCCACTGACCAGCTTGATACTTGCTCGGGAACGACCGTCGCGCTGCAACCGATGCCTGCGGCCTGCTCGGGCGCACCGACCTGGTGCAGGTGGAAACGCTGTGAGAGCTGGGTGTCAACGATCGAGAGGGCGGAGCCAGAGTCGACAACGAAGGGGAATGGTCCAGCTCCGTCGATGCACACATTGGCGAGCACAACCGCGCCCTTGCCGAGATGGACAATCTTGATCGGCAGGATTGATGGTTCACCAACAGCGAGTTGAGAGCCGGTGCACCGTGAGGGATCCATCGGCCGAGATGCCTGGACAAGCTTCGAGGCCGTGGTGTTCGGGTTCGCCCTCGCAGGCGAGCTCCCGCCCGCGAGGGTGGGAGTAAGCGCGAAGACGGCCGACGCAAGCAGGATTAAGCGCAGCACAGCAAGAGTCTGCCCGGAATCTGTTTCCGCTGCCGACGTAAGCACGCGAATAACACTTCGCTTGACGCGTGAGTGACGGCCACGCCAGAACCGGCGCTGGCCCGTTTTACCCCTCAACGCACCAGCACTGGGGCGCACAGAACGACGCCCCTCGAAGGCGACCTGGAGAGTTTGAGGGAGCGCCGAGTCGGCGTTCTGTCCCTGTCACGTTCCCCCCGGCTTGCGGCACCGATCGACTCAGCATCCCGGTGTGCCCGCAGGGGATCCCCTGCGGGCACACCGGACCCTTCTCTGAAGGATGATCTGGATGGTGCCGGATGACGTTCGGCTACGGGACGGTTCGGCAGGGGGTCGCCGCACGCGATATCCGTCGATCTGCTATTGAACCAGGGTTGATCCATGGCCCCCCGGCAACGCAGATTGAGCAATTCGGAGTCGCTCGCGACAGGATCGCTATGGGGCAGCTTCAGTCGAGCAACAGGCGACACCAGGCACCAGCCAGCCAGCGCTCGTACCGAGTGGGCAACCAACCACGGTCAACGGTGAGCATCACATAGAGCTCAGCGCTGTTCGTGACCCACACAACGTCGGCGGCCTCCTCGATCGACAGACCCTTTCGAAGACCTCCAGCGTCACGCAGGTCACGCACGAGCTTGCGCATGTTGGCCGCTCGGCGATCGCTGATCTCCTTCCAAACCTGCTCTGCCTCGGGTTCGGTGGATGAGGCGTCCCGCAATGCCAGCAACAGCGGGGCCAGGCGCTCTTGGGTCTCCCGTATGGCGTGTGCGTAGATGACCAGCTTCTTGGCGGGATCGGGCTCTGCTCGCATGGCCACCACGTGGCCACGCTCCTCGGCGGCCACAGCGTGGTCAACACCCGAGATCGCCTGTTCGATCAACTCACGCAGCAAGATGGGCTTGCGGCCCACCAGCTCGTAGACCGTGTCCACGTTGACGCCGGCTCGGGCAGCGATATCGGAGACCTTGGTTGCACGGTATCCATGCTCGACCATGAGATCGCGGGCAGAATCGACGATCCGCTGTCGCCGCGCGGCAGAGCGTTCCCGACGCAGGGATGCGTCGTACTCGTGCCCATTGACTTCTCGCACCATGTGGCTCAGTATTACTCCGAGACCACTTCGGATCAAGTCTCGGAGGCACCCACTATGACCTATGCGTTCACCCAGGATGTGCCGATCGATGCTGCCTTCTACCAACGCATCGTGGAAGGACTGGGTGACGCCCCGCCGAAGGGCCTGATCACTCACATTGCCCTGGAGCGTCCCGAGGGGGGCCTTCGGTACATCGACGTATGGGAGTCCGAAGAGGACTGTGACAGGTTCGGTGAGGAACGCCTCCACCCGGTTGTCCACGACCTGCTTAGTGAGATCTTCGGTGACCAGCTACCCGAAGAGCCCGAGCGACTTCCTCTGGCCGTCATCCATGTCTGGGGTTCGCAGCAACAGTTCTAGCCAGGCCCCGTGCGGTGGTCGAGGGCAGTGGACGCCAAAGTGAGTTGCCAGGGGGTGCCTTGACCCCATCGAATCGTTCGGGGTCAGCAGTCCGAGTCAGGAGACCACGTCGTAGAAGGTCTGCACGACCCCCTCGTCGAGAGATGCAAGGACCTTTTCCAGATGACCGGTCGCCATGATCAACTCGCCAAATGCGGCATCGTGTGCTTCTCGCGATGACCAAGTTTGGAGAAAGGCAGACGATCGTGGATCGGCCTGATCTTGGAGGATCTCGAGTGATTCGCAGCCCTCGGCAGCCAGCATGCGCCGCCGCCCTTCGGACTGCAGCTCGAGAAGCGTCGCCTCTTGGCCTTCAGCGGCGTGAAATCGAGTAACGGTCGCAATGCTCATGGATGCACCTGGATTCTGAGACTGGCCGACCAGAACGGTACGGCGGGGGTTTGCGTAAGCCCGGCGTACGGGTGCTGCCCGCAAGCGTCGGGCCTCGTTTGGCAGGTCCTCTCTATGCTCTCGCTGCAGCGATACGAGCATCGTATTCATCAGCGAGCGTCAGAAGCGCCATGGCCCCGTCGCCGGCGAAGCATGAGCCGTGCATCACCGCCAATGTGGTGGGAGCGAGGTCGGCGAGACTCCGGATCGTGGGCCCCGTCTTCGGACTCAGGGCGGAATAGCCGAAGATGTCCTCGGCCTGCGAAGCAGGTCCCACAATGTCTTCGGTCGAGATGGCGGGCGGGTCACCGAGTTGAGTGAACAAGTCCCCACACAACAACGTATTGGTGGTCTCCTCGAACAGCAGTCTGGCCTCCCAGCCGTGAGGGACATGTGGCGTGTCGATATGGCGGACCCGGTGGTCGCCCAACTCGATGACCTCACCGTCGGCAAGCGGCACTGGCAGACGATCGGCCAAGTCATTGATCGACACCATGCAACCGAGGGTCCCGTGGGCCACCTTGGCGTCGGGTGCCGCCCCAAGGAACTCGTTCATCGATCCGCACTCGTCGGCCTCGACGTGGCCGAACGTGATCCAGCGAAGTCGATCGAGCGAGGTCACTGTGGCGATGGCTTCGGATACGAGGGGAAACATCGCCCGAGGTCCGGTATGGAACAGCAACGGCTCCTCGTCATCGATGAGGTATTGGTTGAACGTGAAGCCTGTCGGTCCGATGTCGGGGACGAACGTCGAGAGGCGAAAGATGCGGTCGGCGACCTCGTCGATGCGAGTGTCCATGGCAGTTCTCCTGGATAGGTGATCGGGGATCTTGGTCAGAACGGGACGACGGTGGCCAACAGGCCAGTTGCCGGTGCACGCCCGGCAAGTATGCGGCAGAACTCGACGGCGTCAAGGGACAGTTGCTCAGCCGCAGGGGACGCCGGATCACTCACGTACGTCCCACCGGCCGTCCCGGCAAGTTCGAGCACAAACGGCTGACCGTGGCGACGTGCCCATTCCGCCACTACGTCGGCCATGATGCGACCATCGTGGTCTGTACTGAGCTCCAAGGGCTGGCCGAGTGCATGGGCCGAATCAACGCGGTGCATCCAAAGATCCCGAAGGTAGATGGTATCGATGAGATACCCGAGCCTCCAGGTCTCGTGCACCGGGCCATCGACAGCCATCTTGGCGTGATTGCGTACGAGCGCCGGTGTGCGACTGCGTCCTCGCACCGTCTTCGGTGCGATCGCGGCCAGCCGCTCGACCACCTCGGCGGGGCTGAGGTTAGCGCGCTCACTCACCTGCACTTCGGACAGCGCAGCTTCGAGCGGACCACCGTGCTGCTTCCGGTAGGCCCGGCCCCGGCGAAGTTGGTGGACGTTTTCGCGCATGGACGCGCCGGCTTCACATGCGCCCAGCACGTGTTGGTACATCGCACGAATGTCCCACGCCGGGCAGTCGGTCGGGCTCGACCACGCTTCGCCGTCCAGCGACCGGAGCATTCGCAGCGTGCATTCCAGCTCATGCTGTTGCAGGTGCATGGCTTCGTGATGGGTCAGTGGTTCGAGCGTCGTCACGTCGATGGTTGTCATGGTCATGATCGGGGTCCTTTGGTTCGGTTCCGGCGCGGCGAAGGCTTCCTCGTTGGATGCTGCTGGGAATGAGCGAGGAACATGTCGATCGACTCATCGATCAATCCAGTCCAACGATCCCCTCCGGGATCGTTGGAGACCTGTTGGTCGACCAGTCCGGTGATCAGCGCGGTCCACAGATCGAGGTGCCGTGCTTCGGTGACCTCATTCAGAGCCAACAGCTCTTGGGTGTTGGCCAGGGAACGGACTGCCGGCGCATATGCCTCTGGCGATGGCTCGAAACCGGGGAGTGTGCGTTGGAACAAGAGTTGATATCGGGCCGGATCGCCGGTACAGAACTCGACGAAACGGCGCACATATGCCACGAGCAGGTCTCGAGGGTCGTCACCGTCAATCGGTTCGGCCATCCTGTCGGCGAACTCCGTGGCGGCGTGGCCGAACATGGTGTCGTAGATGGCGTTCTTCGACTCGAAGTAGGCGTACACCGTTGGCGTGGTGATCCCGGCCTGGCGGGCCAGATCCCGGAGCGACAGACCGGCGAGGCCCACTTCGCCTACCAGCGCCCAGGCCGCATGGACGATCGCATCCCGAGCCGAACGTCGCCGACCCTCGCGCCAGTCGGTGGGTTCAGAAGGATTGATCATCGGTTGGGATACTTATACAGCGTGTAAGAAAAGTCAATGATTGTTCAACAGCACAGCTCTTGCAGGTCGCTTGACGCTCTCAGAATCCTTGAGGACACTCAAGTGGAGTCATCCATGATGCCGTCATGGGACGCTCGCAGGCCATAGGCACTGTGCTCAGTGGTTCCGGTGGCCGGTTTTCCACACGCCCGCATGTGTTCTGCAGCAGGCAACTTTCGCGAGCACAGCGCCCATCGCGCAGCTTTCACCGTCCCATATATCGATCCCCTTGCGAGAATTGTCGGATCATCGGCCGAACCGTCGAGGGTGTGTCAGTCGTCCTTCGGCTTGCGGGACCGTCCGAT
>PMLV01000185.1 GCA_003160635.1 Acidimicrobiaceae bacterium
AGGCCCACGCCGCCGGCGCGAAAGCGGCCGAGGGGGCGACACCGTCTGGTCGGGCCCAGCGCAACTTCACCGATCCTGAGTCTCGGATGATGAAGACGACGGACGGCTTCAACTACGCCTTCAACGCCCAGGCCGTGGTCGATGAAGCGGCTCAGGTCATCTTGGCCCACTCGGTGTCCAACCAGGCCGCCGATGCCCCGCAGTTGATGGAGATGATCGAGATCAGCGAAGCCAATCTTGGTGCGGCGGGTATCGACGAGAACCCCGACACGTTCATCACCGACGCCGGCTACTTCTCCGAGAAGAACGTGACCGATGCCACCGACGCCGGCGTCGACGTATTGATCGCCACCGGACGCATCCAAGGCGGCGAGCGGGTGCCGGCCGCACCGAGAGGTCCCATCCCAAAAGACGCGACAGTCAAAGAGAAGATGGCGCGCCGACTGCGCACCAAGACGGGAAGGGCCGACTACGCCAGACGCAAGGCCATCGTCGAGCCGGTCTTCGGCCAGATGAAGGTCCGACAAGCCGCCGGGTTCCTCCGTCTACGCGGTCTCGAGGGCGCCCAGGGTGAGTGGGCCCTGCACTCGCTCTGCCACAACCTGCGCAAGCTGGCCCGGGCGAATAAGTAGGAAGGCCCAAACGGCCTCGCGTGAAGGCATGGCACTCTCTCGCAACAAGCTCTCGATCGCTTTCTCCGCGCAATCGGTGAGCGAAGAGCCCGAACAGTGGTTCTCAGGCGTCAGTCCCGACTCTTTGACCGATTCTGACCCACGCTCCTAGCCCGGCTCGACCGAGTCGAGGGTCGCCTCCGACATATCGAAAGCGAGGACCACATGCCAATTGACGTCGTCTTGAAGGAGATCCCTGAATTCCGTGCCGCCGTGATCCGGTGCGCGCAGCCGGACCTGGACTTCTACACCATGGTGCCCGTAGTACAGCCTACTTTCGTCGAACTCCACAAACGTCTGCTCGATGCCGATGTCCGCACCGTCGGGCCGCTCTTCCTGTTCTACGAGCCCGGTTACGAGGACAAGCTGATCCCCAATGTTGCGGTTGACGTCGGAGACCAGCCGGTGCCGGTCGACGATCTTGTCACCGAGGTCACGCTTCCAGCCATCATTGCAGCAACCACGGTCCACCGTGGCAGACCAGGACACGATGTTATCGGGCCCCTCTACGCCCAACTCGCCCGATGGGCCGAAGATCACGGCTACTCGGTCCGAGGGCCAGGACGCGACTTGATGATCGGTCCGCTCGAAGAGGGGGGCAGCGACTTTGTCACCGAACACCAGTTACCGATCGAAAAGGTCTGATCAGAAGCGGGCGAGGTGTGCCCCTGGTGGACCACATCGACACCTACAGCGGCGTTACGAGGGGATCCCCTTGCGACGATGCCTGGGCCCGCCAAGACACGTCGTCGCTGCGCCGGTTGCCCTTCCCCAAAGGGACGGCTGGACCCCATGAATCCGTTCCGAACCGTGATCACGTCGTCTTCGGAGCCGCAACCTCCAGGCGTGGGAATGTGGGCGGGACATCGACCCCTGAGCCACCGATCTGTTGGCGGAGGCGCTCTGCTCCTTCGGGAATCAACGGGGTTGCTGCGTCGGCGACCTGCCCAACAATCTGCGCCAAGAGACCAAGGACCTGGTCAAGCTCGTGTGGGTCGGCAGGAGGTTGGCCCTTTTCCTCTCGGGCGAGCTGCCAAGGCCGGATGCGCTCGATGTAGCGGTTGAGACTTCCTACGACGTCGGTGATCGACAATGCCGCTGCCCGGAAGTCGAATGCATCGATCCGCTGTCTCACGGTCTGTTCGAGGGCGGCGACGCTCTGCTGCAGCCTCGCCTGTTCGGCGTCCATTTGCCTCGTTGGGCTAGGAATTGCTCCGCCTCGGAAGCGAATGACCATGGCGGCCACCCGCGAGGCGAGGTTCCCAAGTCCGTTGGCCAGATCCTCGTTGGCCCGCGCCACCAGGCGTTCGACGCTGAAGTCGGCGTCGGTGCTTGGGGGCACCTCGTGGCACATCCACCACCGCAGTGCATCGGCGCCGTAGGCATCGACCAAGCCGGCCGGGTCGGGCCCGTTCCCGGCCGACTTGGAGATCTTTACTCCCTCGGCGGTGAGATACGGGTGGACGTAGAGGCGGGTCGGGAGCGGAAGACCGGCCGAGAGCAGCAGGGCTGGCCAGTAGACGGCATGGAAGCGCAGGATGCCCTTGCCGATCACGTGGACTCGCTCGTCGGTGCCGAGCCACCATTTCTGGAACGCTCCATCATTGGTGCCGTAGCCGAGGGCGGTGACGTAGTTGGCCAACGCGTCCCACCACACGTAAATGACCTGGTCGGGGTCATCGGGCACGGCGATCCCCCACCCCCGCGCTCGGCGCTGGGACCGCGACACGCTGATGTCTTGCACCCCCGAGGCCAAGAAGGCGAGAGCCTCGTTGCGGTAGCACTCCGGTTCGATGGTCATCGTCCCGCTCGTGATCGCCTCGACGATCTGCTCGGTGTAGCGCGACAGTCGGAAAAACCAGTTCTCTTCGCTGACCCACTCGGTCGTCGTGGTGTGCTCTGGACAGCAGCCGTCGATGAGGTCCCCGGCGGCATAGAATTGCTCGCAGCCCACGCAGTACTGCCCCTCGTAGAAGTTGCGGTAGAAGTCACCACGCTCGGCGGTTCGCCGCCAGAGCCGGTCTACGCCGGGAGCATGGCGCACGTCGGAGCTGGTCCGGATGAAGTCATCGAATGAGATCCCCAGTGCCTCGGCCAGCCGAAGGAATCTGTCTCCGTTGGTCGCGACGAGCTCGGTGGGTGCCAGCCCCGCAGCCTCAGCTGCGATCACATTCTTCAGCGCGTGATCGTCCGTTCCGCCTAGAAAACGCACTTCGTCACCGGCGTGGCGGTGAGAGCGAGCAAGCGCGTCAGCTTGAATCAGCTCAAGGGCGTAGCCGACATGCGGCGCGGCATTGACGTAGGGGATCGAAACAGTGATGTACCAGCGGGACATGGGTACCTCCTCGCCCCGTACCGGGACTGGGCACCCACTGCCCCACGGCCCCGATAGTGCGGGGCCTCGATGCGGTCAGTTACGTAAACACGCGCCGGGTACGCCCCATGACGGGCACATCATCGCCACCAATCGAAGCGAACCGAGCACAGCAACAGCATAGACCCCGCCGATAACTGTTTCACGCTGAGGTGGCACGTCAACGACCGAACCCGATCCGGCTAGAACGCCGCGACCCAGTGGCGGATCGTCCGGTAAGGCCATCTTGAGGCGATGAGATCGGTGCGCCTGTCACGTCAGCAAGATATGAACAAAGGAACGATGGGAGTCGGTTTCGTCCTAGTACCGGGAGCAGGCGGTATAGGCACCCCCTACTGGCAACATGTGACCCATCGACTGGAGGACGCCGGCCACCATGCCCATGTCGTCGACCTGCCCGGCGGCGATCGTGATGCAGGCTTACCCGAGTATGCGACGCTCATCGAGCATGCCATCCGAGACTGTGTTGCACCAGTTGTCGTTGCCCAATCTCTGGGTGGGTTTAGCGCTGTAATGGCCTGCGCTCGGGTTGACGCCCGCGAACTGATCTTGGTAAACGCAATGGTCCCCGAACCGGGAGAGACGCCGGGGGATTGGTGGGAAGCAACGGGGGCCATCGACGCCAGAGTGATTGCCGCCAAGAAAGGGCGATACAGCGTCGAGTTTGATCTAGCAACGTACTTTCTTCACGATTTGGAACCTGAGGACGCCGCGGGCGTTTTTGCCGATCCTGGCGTCGAGGCCGATATCGCGTTCGGCCAACCTTGCGACATCGCAGCATGGCCCGATGTCCCCACCACGGCGGTCGTCGGGCGCGACGATCGCCTATTTCCCGTGGACTTCCAGCTGCGTCTGCTACGGGAGCGGGTTGGTGTGGACGCTACTGTCATTCCGGGTGGTCACCTGCTTGCCCTGGCGAACCCTGGTGGGCTGGCAGACGCCGTCATGTCGTTAGCCGGGTAGCCACCCGTGCATTTCCCTGCATATGCGCGCGCGTTCCGACTGCTCGGTCGATTCACGGTCAGGGTGACTACCCCGATCGCCGGCTTCTGACGCACCCTTGCGGCCCCATACCCGAAAGTACTACCTCTCGCGAACACAACCACCGCTCTCACCTTGCGGCGATGGGACCGCAAACGAGTCCGGCAAGCCGATCCCATCCGACCAAAGCTCATGGCTCTGTGTTTACTCGCCGACGCCGCAGCTTGGAAGGTCGAGGGCGACGCGACCGAGCCGCACCAGCTCGGCCTCGGCGCACAGTGCTAGCCACCTGAACGAGCACGTTGATCAGGCAGGCACCGCCTGCCCGGAAGTGAAGGTGGTGCTTCCAACTCGGGTGCCTTGATTTGCGGGAGCGAGTGCGCGCATCTTGGCGAGTCCTTCTGTTGAGATTTGTGGGTCAGCTTGCCGGCTCGTCCATGGCGGAAGCCGCCATGTCTTCTAGGCTCCACGTCTTCGGGAAGGGGATCGACGTCATGGCGAAGTTGCCCCCGTCGCATGCCGGGATAACGAGACCCGACATGTAGGCCGAGTCGTCCGAGGCCAAGAAGGTCGCAACTGCGGCGTTGTCCTTGAGGCTCGGTGGCCGGCCGACCTTCAGTGGTCCAACGAACCGGTCGTCATGCCATGCCTCGCCCGACTCCTGAAGGGCAAACTCCTCGTAGGACATGTTGAGCACTGGTGCGTCCAGTGGGAGGGCGAAGTTGATGGACATCCCATGGGTCGGAGCTAGACCGTTGACCCGGATTCCGTACCTTCCCCACTCGGTCGCCATGCTGTGCACCAGACCGATGGCTCCGGCCTTGCCAGCGGCGTAGGCGCCGAAGCCAACGGGATAGGCGTTGATTCCGGCAGCTGAGGTCGTGACGACGATGTTGCCGCCGTGCTGCTTTTTCATCTGGTGACAGGCGTGTTTGCCGGAGAAGAACACTCCGCGGTAGACGGTGTTGGTCACGTCGTCCCACTGTTCTTCTGTTGTGTCCTCGATGGAGGGCCCGCCGGGCAGAGAACGTCCGGCGTTGGCGAACATGATGTCGAGCCGCCCGAAGTTCTCTACAGCGGCCCCGACGGCCTGCTCGACCTCGGCCTCAATCCGGACATCGGTCTTCAGGCCGATGGCATCTCCGCCAGCAGCGAGGATCTCCTTGGCTACGGCTTGGGCTCGATCCTCGATCAGGTCGGTAACAACGATCTTGCCTCCCTCGACACTCCACTGGAGGGCGCATTCGCGTCCAAGCCCAGCTCCGCCACCCGTGATTACTATGCTCTTACCCGCAAACCGACTTGCCACGTCCCGTTTCCTCCCCTTCAGCAGACGAACAAGAATATACGCACAAGGCTATACGTCCGACACTCGGATGCCGCCTGCGGTTTCATGCCAACGGCCGCTGGCCTTCGACGTCTCGAGTGAGCGATTCGGGCAGGGTTCGGAGAGGGCCCGGTAGCCCGTCCGTCGAAGGGACATCGCTAATTCTCGTTGTCGCAAGCGGATCCCCTACGGGCACGTGGCCGACGCTCGCAGAACGAGCTGACCAGTACCCAAACGCCGTTCAGCTTGCGGGACACCCTGCTTACCCGCGCCGATTGACGGCTTCGTCGTCCCGCTCCGGCAGCGGCTTCACTAACAAGAGTTTTCGCGGGCATGTCGCCGGACAGATCCAGCGCCTCTTGAGCTTCGGCGTGGCCTCGGCTCCATCGCCACGTACTCGCGGGCTACATCACGGAGGCCCGTCTCCGGACGGCAGACTGAAACTTGTCACAAGACCCCGACACGGGTGGACCAAAAACATCTACGGGGACTTGCGGAGCCGGACCGTGACCTTTGTAGTCCCCGGTACCAGCGTCACCGTGCCGGTCGCTTGGTCGATGGTGCCCGCCGTCGACGATGCAATGTTTTCGACGAAGGAGGGGAGCTCGAAGCGCACCAGTCCTGACGTCGCTTGCCGCGTCAACGCCAGCGTCACCGAATCGCCGCTCGAAGAGATCCGGAGATTGAGCCGCCTGCCATCGATGGTGGGGAAGTTCGCCACGACGATCTGCTGGTGCTCACCCAGCCACGCGGGAGGCACGCCCCGTCCGATGATGAGGGCGCCATCGGACTCCTGGGCCGCCAGGGAGTCCAGCAGGACCTTGTTGGCCTGGGAGATCCCCCAGGCGTGCGGGGAGGCGCCCTGTCCTGCTGCCGGATGTTTGCCGATCCACGGCGTCTTCGCCGACGGTGCGGTCGAGCTCTCCCACCACGAATACGGCCCGCTCTGGCTGTTGGCGATCATGAACTCATAGCTGAGGATCCCCTGGTCGCGATAGTCCTTGCTGGCCAGTCCAGCCGAACCGTCGCCCGCGTTGTACCCCGACGAGTAATAGTCGTCGGGGAATCCGCCGAACGTGTCGGGTGGGAGAAGGCCCTCCAGCCGCTTGAAACCGTAGGCATAGGTGGCGTCGATCATCGAGACACCGGGACCCTCCTGCGTCGCTCCGAAGAGGGAGCCGTTCCAGGCCCACAGGCTGAGCGGCGATGTCCAGTTGGCATCTTCAGGATGGACGCAACGGTCCGCCGTGTTGGGCTCGAGCATGGAGCAGGGCAGGTAGTCGAGGTGATAGTGGCTGATGGTGGCGTCGAGCGTGCGGTTCGTCGCAGCCAGGAGGCTCGAGTCCTCCTGCGCCGCCCAATCGGCCTCGGCCTGGTCGCCAACTCTCTTGGCCAGGTATTCATAGGCGACCAGGCCGAGCAGGGCCTCGAAGTTGTCCGAGGTCCAGTAGCCCACGGTGTCGAGGTCGTTCGTCGACTCGATGATCCCTGACGGCCCCGTCCGGTCCGCCGCGATCTGGTGCGCCGCGTCCTCGATGCTGGGCTCGGTGGCACCTGCCGGGCCCTCGGTGTCAAAGTTCTCCTTGACGAAGCTGAGGTCGCCGGTCTTCATCAGGTAGACGGCCCACGGCAGCGAGTACGTCCAGATGCCGTCGTTGTACTGGCCCTGTGGCCCCATAACATTACGGGCGGAGAGCAGGAGTGCGTGGGCATCGGTGAACTCGCCTTGGGTGAACAGGTTGGTCAGGATCCCGATTACGTCGTGATCGAACTCCATGTTGTACCCGTTCACACCGGTGTTGAGGTTGTCACCGCTGCGCGCGATCTGGGTGTAGATGAACCCGCTCTTGTAGGCGTCGTTGAGCGAGGCGTCGGGAGTATCGACCTCGGCGATGCCGGCCAGCTGCTGGTTCCAGAACGCTGCCATGTGTGCGAAGTGCTGACCGAAGGTGCCGGCGGAGGCCAACGCTTGGGCGCTGGGCCAGGGGTAGGAGTTACCGAAGCGGTCCACGGCCAGTACATAATCGTGGACGTCGATCCCATGCGGCGGGACCGTATCGGGAGCGGTCCTCAGCTCCACCATCCCCGCCGTAGCGTCGGGATTTGCCGCTATGGCGTGGCCGGTCGGATTGCGGATCTCCACCCGGCAGTACACGGCGACGTACGGATCGCCGCCGAGCATCAACTTGTCCGCAAATTCGGTGATCGTGATCTTGGCGCCCGAGTGCCCGAATGAAGTGACCTGCGCCGGCAGGTATCCGTCGGCATCCGTCCAGGTCGTCCGGGTGCCGGTGTAGATGCCGAAGCCGAACTGCTTGTAGATGTCGCCCTGGACCACGAAGCTTCCGCCGAGACAGGTCGTGACCCCGGCTGCGTTGCCCTCCCACCCGATGGCGGACGCGGTGCCGTAGGCACCCGTGAAAGCATCGATATTCACGTTGAAGGAGCAGTTGTACTTCGCTGACGTTCCCTCGCCGATGGTCACCAGCGCCGGTTGGGACGCGCCCTCAGCTGCCGCCGGCGGCGCCGCGACGAGCACGGAGACCGCACCCGAGCCCACCAGTGCGCTCATCATCAACGCAGCCGCTCTCCCCCATTGGCGCATGCGCCGATTCTGCCAGGTCGCCGAATCCAACCTCCTGGTCACGCGGTGACCAGGAACCCAGTGACGTTGCGGATGGTCAAACGGATTGAGGCGGTCTAATGGGTCGGTTTGACGAGATCAGCCCCCGATGCTGCGGGATCCGTCAGCGGACAGCCCTGTTTGCCCTTTCTGGAGAGGTGACGCGCTGCTGTAACAGGGTTCACCGAAAATGGATTTGAGAACGAATGAACCCCTGGCTAGATCCAGCTCATAAGGAGACCCATTGGCTAAGTACCTACTTGAAATCAACTACACCCTCGATGGTCTCAGGGGTGTGAAGTCAGAGGGCGGTTCGGCACGTGTTGCGGCCGCGACGTCACTAGTTGAGGGTTTGGGCGGCAAGATCGACTCGTTCAACTTTGCCTTCGGCGGAACCGATGCCTATGTAACCGTGGAGATGCCCGACGACGTCTCTGCTGCCGCGGCGGCAATGGCGGTAAGCGCCGGAGGTGGAGCTACAGCGCGGACCGTTGTGCTGCTGACCGCCGCCCAGATAGACGCCGCCGCGGAGAAGCAGACAACATACCGACCGCCTGGGAATTAGTGCATTCGTCTCTGCAATCGCCACCTGGTTGCCGCCGCACTCACCGGGATCTAACAGTCCGGGAAAGGCTCACATGACCATCGACGCGCCCAATGTCCCGTCTGCCGGCGGGCTCCGGCCGATCGTATGAAGGAGTTCGTCTACCACCGGTTGCTGCTGCCCGCCGTCTCCCGCAACGCGGACAGACCATGCGCCACCAACGCAGCGACCGGGTTCTCCACCACCTATGCCGAGCACCTCGACCGGGTCAGCCGGCTGATCGGCGGCCTGCAGGGCCTGGGCCTCGAGCGCACCGACCGGTTCGCCGTCATGGCACTCAACTCGCCGGAGTACCTGGAGCTCTATCACGCCGGGTTCCTCGGGGGCGGCATCGTCAATCCGCTCAACCTCCGCTTCGCGCCGAAGGAGCTGATCCATGTCCTGCGCGACTCGGAGACGAGGACCTGCTTCGTGGACGCGGCCTTCGCCCCGGTGATCGATGCCATCAGGGACGAGGCCGGACTCGAGCACGTGGTCCTCATCGGGGAGGACGACGTCCCCCACACGGCAACCTTCGACGAGCTGCTGGCCACGGGTACATCGGTGATCCCCGATGAGGGGGAGGAGACCGACCCCGTGGTGCTCATGTACACCCGGGGCACCACGGGGATGCCCAAGGGCGTTCTGCACAACCAGCGGGGCGAGATCCTGAACGCCTATCACATCATGATGGCCATCAAACTCGGCCGCGACACAGTGAATCTGCTGCAGACGCCGATGTTTCACGCTGCATCCATCTATCCGGTGGTCGGGGGACCGGCGATCGGCGGGCACTCCGTGATCCTGCCGATGTTCGAGCCGAGGGCGGTCATGGAGGCCATCGAGACGTACCGGCCCACCATCACGACGATGGTGCCGACCATGATCGGCCTGACCATGGCCCATCCCGACTTCCGGCCCGAGCGCCTCGCTGGGCTCGACGACCTGGTCTACGGGGCCTCGCCCATGCCCAAGGCTCTGCTCGAGACTCTGCTCGACATGTACCCGGACATGAACATCTGGCAGGGCTACGGCATGACCGAGGCGTGCTCGATCGTGACCATGCTCGGCCCCGAGGAGCACCGCAACGGCGAGACGTACCTGCAGTCCGCTGGCTATCCGGTCATGGGGGTAGAGCTCTCAATCCAGGACGCCGTCGGTCGGACGATTCCGACGGGGGAGACCGGCGAGGTCTTCGTGCGGGGTGCCAACGTCATGGTCGGGTACTGGCGCCAGCCCGAGGCAACGGCGACCGCACTCCGCAACGGCTGGCACCACACGGGGGACGCCGGCTACCTGGACGCGGACGGCTACCTCTTCCTGGTGGACCGGGTGAAGGACATGATCGTGACCGGCGGCGAGAACGTGTACTCGACCGAGGTGGAGAATGCCCTGGCCAGCCATCCCGCCGTCCAGGAGGTGGCGGTCATTGGCATCCCACACGAGTAATGGGGCGAGGCGGTCCACGCCGTCGTCGTCCTCCGCTCCGGCCATGTGGCTACCGAGAAGGAGCTCACCGCCCACGCCCGCGAGTGGATCGCCGGGTACAAGGTCCCGAAGACCATCGAGTTCCGCTCCGAACCCCTGCCGCTGTCGGGTGCCATGAAGGTGCTGAAGCATGAACTGCGCGCACCCTACTGGGCCGGTCGGGAGCGCACGATCAATTGAGTTGTCCGGCGACGCCGTCAGCCGGATCAGCGCGTGCATCGGAGAACGACGAAGTGAAGTGAGCAACTGGAAGGCTCGGTCGTCGCTCGAGCGATGAACCGACGCCTCATCGATTCGCTACCGCTCACCCGGCAGCAAGAGCATCCACGGAGTGCGTATGGGGCGTAGCGCCTGGAAGCCCCGAGCCCGCCGTGCCAACTCTCAGCGTCCCGTAGAGGATCGTCGGACGGGCAGTCGGGCATGTTGCAGATCCACTCCGGAATGGATGCCGAGGACGACCTGGGCCACCGTTTCGTGGCGTGTTTCGCCGCCGCCGGCGATGACGCCCGCTTGCCCGAGGATCCCGAATTCGCCAGGGACGGCGGGCGAATATCGAGTGCGGCCGTACGGGATGTGCACGCGTACAACCCGAAAGGATCGATCTTGCCGAGGACGACCTGGCCATTCCACGCTGGTCCTGCGACGCGTGCAACCGGAACCCGCTGGGTGAGCCGATGCCGCGTGAACCTTTTGGGGCGTCCGGGCGTCGATATAGGTATGACCTCGCGGTTGCTGATCGTCAATGGTGCCGACCCACGGCCAGCGCGCACCGCCGCCGCCCCGGCGCAGCGCAAGAGGGAGGGGTATCATCGCCGGTGGCCGACCCCGAGGCCGATCGGGTGGGGGTGACCGATGCTGAGCGAGCTGGACCATTGGTGGCGGCGTCATCCGGCGTCGAGGCACGCAGGCACTGTCGTGATCTGCGCCGCCCTTGTTGCCGGAGTGATCGTCGCTGCCATGTACATAGGCTCGGGCGCCCGTGGCCACAGTGCCAGCCACGATGTCCACAAGAGGTACGCTCTGCTGCCAGCTTCGAATATCCCTGATCAAGTGCCGGTTGCTGGTCCGAATGGCTATGTAGGCACAGTGGCCAAGAGTGACATTGTCGTTCCGCCGCCCCTTACAGCTGCTGGAACCCCTCCGCCTGTGTCGGCGTATCCCGGAGCTTCGATTGTACTGGCTAGCAATGCCGGCTACCCAGTTATGAATAGTGGTGTCCTTGTCGGCTATTGGGTGCCGGGCCACCTTCCCTCGACGTTTGTAACAGTTGCTCAGGCCGAGAGCGAGAATGCGGTGCCATCGCAGGGTGCTAGCCCCGTCGGTACGGCCACGGCGGTAACGCCCCCGAGCGCTGCAGCCAATCCTGCCCCCTAGCACCGAAGGGTTCGATCAGAACAATTAGGCGAATTGCTTGGTCAGCGGCGTGCTTTAGAAATGCGCGCTGTCCCGCGCTGTGGAACGGGGAAGGTTTGTTGTAGCGCTCGAGCTTCGATGGCCTCCGACGCAGAGAGGCGAGTCTCCTTTGGGCCGAAGTTCCTCGATCCGGCGTTTCGTACGAGCGCAGCGCCTGGCTTGCCGCCGCGTGGTCAGACCCCAACGTATGGAGCGTCATTCCGCACTGAGAGCAATACGCGACATCGATCGAGATTGCCTCAGTGTCGTTGTCAGCGTTGTCTGGGGGAACTTCGATCGCACGAAAGCGTGCAACTTCAGCGAGACCGACCCGACACCGCCGGCAGCGGGGTTGCGCGCTAAATGACTGAGTTTCCACGGCTCCGGAATGCTCCTCCTCGGAGTATTCCGACATCAACTGCATCACCTCGCCGGCCATCGGACCACAAACGATTCCCGAAAGCCGAACCGTAACTGACGCGCCTACTCGGCGACGCACCACCACCATGCCGTCCCCACAAGGGGATCCTTGGGTTCTCGCGGTGGTCGCAACACTCGAGACCGTGAGGGTGTTAAATGGCTGTTCGCTTCTCCAAGCAGATGATTCCCAACTTAATTCAACCGTTTTGGGCCGCATGGCAGGGTGGTGAGTTCCTCACCGACGCTGCTGCGTTGGCTGGTACGACTCGTGACCGTGGTCTGGCGTGGCTGCGCGAGGCCGGTGGGGTCCGCCCCCGCCGAGGCCTTGATCTGCAAGGCCGCTAACTCTCATTCGAGGAGCGAGAAAAACTCGCCCTGGGCCGGGCCGAGGGTGAGTCGATCCGCTCCATCGCGCTGCGGCTGGGGCGAAGTCCCTCGACGATCTCCCGCGAGCTCGCCTACAACAGTGCCCCATGCGGTCGGTATCGAGCCACGACGGCACACGCCCTGGCCCCGCCTCCGCAGATGGTGCCTGGGTCCTTGACGAACCAACCCGAAGGGACCGATATCTGAATAGTGCCGAGACCGAGCGGCGACCAACCTTCGGGGTCAGCGCGGTGTCAACGAGCTGCGTCACATAAGGAGTCGGCGAATCGTTTACCTCACGGGCCCCCGCAGGCCTCGAGCATGCCGCCATATACACAAGTAGTACGAGTCCACCTATGGCAACCCGGCGCCTGAGAGCGGTGAACCCGGGAATCATGACCACACTGGGTATGACGCTCGATCCGTTGTCCCGGTTCGCAGCACGGTGTCGCCCGCCATCGGTTTCAGACCCGATCACCCGTCGCCCAGCACTGCCCCCAAGGGGGATTCGCTTGAGGCGCGTTAGCGTCTCGCCTGGCCGGAGTGGGTAGCCGCCGAGCGCGCAAACTTACAAAGCAAATGTAAATCTATTCGTCAGCGTCCATTTCGATCAGTTGTTGCTTTAGGACTTTACCGGCAGCGTTGCGAGGAAGCGTCTCCAGAAATATCACGTCGCGAGGTGTCTTGAAGCGAGAAAGGTTGCGATTGACATGAGCCTTTACCTCGTCAGCATCCAAGTGTGCACCCGAGTTCAGCACCACAAATGCCTGAAGACGCTGGCCCAAAGCATCGTCGGGAACGCCGACGGCGGCGGCCTCATGAATAGCTTCGTGGGCAGTGAGCAGATCCTCCACCTCGCCGGGAAAAACGTTCTCGCCCCCTGACACGATCATGTCGTCATCGCGACCCTCCACGAACAAGCGTCCAGCTTCGTCAAAGTGGCCCACGTCACCGGTCGACATGAATCCTTCGAGGATCTCTTTGCTGCCTCCGCCTGTGTAGCCGCTGAACTCTTCTCCATTGTGGACGAAGATCCGACCAGTGACTCCCTGTGGGAGAGAATGGCCCTTTTCATCGTAGATCCGGACGGTGACCCCGAGCGGCGGTCGACCCACCGTGCCTGGGGCTGCCTTCAAATCGTCAGGGGTAGCGATCGCCACATAGGCCACCTCGGTCGAGCCGTAGAGGTTGTAGACGACGTCTCCGAAAACGTCCATGGCCTGGGAAGCCACCGCACCAGTCAGCTGTGAGCCGCTAGAAAAGATGATGCGCAGTGCGGACAGGTCGAATTCATCGATACGATCTTTACCCAGGGCGAGCAAACGGTCCAGCATGGCGGGTACAAGAATGAGCGCGCTGCAGCTCTGATTGGCTGTGGCCCGTAGCACCACGTCGGCGTCGAAACGGCGACGGAGAACCACTGTCGAGCTCAGTGCAATCGAGAAAAGTGCGGTGGCCAGGCCGAAGGCGTGGAAGACGGGCGGGGCGACAAAGGTCGCTTCACCTCTGCGAAACGGGACCTTCCCGAGCAGTGCTCCGGGCGCCAACAGTGACATGTTCACCTCACGGATGGCCCCTTTCGGAGTCCCCGTCGTGCCGCTGGTGAGGATGACCACCGTGCCAGGTCTTTCTGGGGAGGTCGGGGGGCGACCGTCGCCGGTAGCGATCAGCGACTCGGTGGTGGGGACGTCGCTCGACCCGTCGGCCCAGGCAATCAGCCGGCCAAGCGGAGCCTCGACGTCGGCGCTCACATGCTCAAATTCCTGGTCGTAGACGAGGAACTTCACTCCTTCGCGGTCGCAAGCGGCTTTGGCTTGCGGTCCGGCGAAGTCGGTGTTGAGCATGACGGCTTTGGCCCCCGCTTTGGCGGCAGCAAAGATCGCATCGAGGATGCCGCGATGATTCCGGCACAGGATGCCCACTCCGTCGCCGGCGCGTATCCCGAGATCCCGAAGTGCGTTGGCCAAGGCGTTCGAACGACGGTCGAGTTCGGCGAAAGTGAGCACACCGAGATCGTCGACCACTCCGGGTCGATCCCCATCGCGCAGTGCGGCGATTCTGATCGCGGCACCGTAGGCGCCATAGTGCTCGAACGCCTGCGCCATCTGTAGTAATCGGAGAGGCGATTCGGGTGTCATCAAACCGGCGCGGGCCATGGAGATAAGAGCCTGGGCTTCGAGAGGCAGGCGGGTCAGCAGCTTCGTCAGATCGTGTATCGCGTTAGCCACGGATCTCCCTCGTTGCTCGGTCCTTTCCCCCGTCCGACATCCGACGCGCCGCCGCGTCCACTTGCCTCTACTGCCCGGATGCCCTCATCTGGAAATTGGGTTGTCTTTGACGTAGATGGCAGGAGGGGCACCGTGAAGTCGACTCGGCGCCGGCCTTGGTCACTCCGCGAACTGAGTCGGGTCGGCTCGATTGGTTGACCATCCGATGGAGTTCGCACGAAGATCGGTTGTCGATCAGGCACGAACTCCTCCAAGTCGCTCGCGCCTCTCAGCCTCAATCTGCCGTACTTGAAGCTTGAACGATTGGGCATGACCATCTCTACCTGAATTGCGACTGCATTGCTACTCAAATGAGCGGACGGGCTGCACTCGAGGTGATCAACAGGACGTGGGACCGGATCTGAGCTGCGTCCAGTCGCCATGAAACGCGCCCGAGAATTGCCACGCTTGCTCCCCAATCGATACCGGGACGATCCCACAGGTGGATCGACTTGCTGGCAACCCGCGATATCGTGTGCCCATGCATAGGTATTGACCCGCTACACGCAAACTTGCTCGTGCTCCTCCAAGAGTCCCAGTGTCGTGCCGTTACTGACTGGAACCGACTGGAGGATTACATGACAATGCCTATCGATGTGAAGGCCGTCCGTTCAGGGCTGACCAACGACGGCTACATCGTCGTCAGAAATGCCGTGCCAACCACCCTGTGCCAAGCGGTCCTCGAGGCCATTGGCCACGAGCTTGACATTTGGATTGACAAGCCGAGTAGCTGGGAACGCCCACGGGGACCGCAAGCTGTCCCTCAAGCCGAACGGACAGCGGCACGCCGGAAACCCACCCAGACAGGCCTGAGCCCGTCGTCGCAGGGGGATCCCCCATCGGCACGATCCCTGTGTCAACTTCACGGTCGGGCCAGGTGAGGGACCACGCGCCGATGCCAATTTGCCAAGGACTCGGACACTCGTACGGTTACGGCATCCCGGCGCTCTTCGAAACCCCGTAGGTCGGAACCTAGACCGACTTCGTGCCAAGGGCGTTGGTCTCGACCCGGTGAGCCAGAATCGGCGCTATAAGTAACGGTGAGACAGAGTTTGTCTTGTTCTACCTCGGAGACGTGCTTGCCGAGTGGCGCGCAATGACACGGATGGGCGAGCTCGCGGCTTGACTTCCAGGCTTTGTGTCTCGTAGTTGACATGCGCCAACTTCATCTACGTTGCGGACGACTCAACGCCCTTGACAATTGCTTGTGCGAATGCTGTATCAGCGTAATTCTGCTCATTGGAACTCGGTGGGTCACTGGCCAAGACCGTAGCTGGCAGGCCAGGCGACAGATGCAACATATCCGCCCCGAACCACGACGCATGATCGTGCGCTTCACTATTCCAGTCAACAACTCGAACGTTGGCATGCTTCGCGGCCGCCTCATCAATTGCTCTGTTGATGGCTAAGGCGTCACTCTGCTTGTAATAAAACGGAGCGTTGACTTTCGCATTCACAATCACCACATAATCGTTCCCTGCCTTGGCGATTAATTGGTCCAACAATTGCGAATACTGGTTAATCGAAACGGCTCCACTTGCCAATTGCTCGGCATCATTAGACGCCGTTTCTACCACGATGACCCTGTACAATCCGTCTTTCACATCGGCATCCAGAGTGTCTTGTGCCCAAGAGGACGACAGAGCATGACCAGGGTTGACCGATACCCGTGTCAAATACCCAGCTGCGGTGAACGCGGACTCGATCGACGACTTGGCCTGCCAGGAAAGTGAATCACCGACAACCGCCACGCTCCTCGCGCGAAGTTCGCTCTCCTGGATTGTTTTCGCTGAGGCACTTTCCGTATGGGCGACTGTGAAACCGAGCGTCACCGAAGCCAGGATTATGGCTACCATGAGGAGCGGCTTCATCTTTTGTTGGCCCATACGGGACGCGGCGGACGAGCGGCGCTTAAGCCGAGTAGATAAACCCTCAATGTGTGAGGTCAGATCTGAGCTGACTTCATCACCACGCCGGTAGGTGTCGACTTGGGCTTCCCTGGCGCGAAACATCATGGAATATTCCACTCAACTTTCCGCACGACCTATAGAGGTTTGACACCAGTTGCTCACTTGAACCCTCACGTGCAACATCAGCGTCAGACATTGTCCACTGGTCCATGAGAAATTGCGTCGGTTCAATCATGCGCTGACGATGTTGGAGAGTGACAAGTGCCGGCTGTGTGCAACCTGTCCATCTTCAAATATGGCAATCGGGCCGACCACCTTCTCGGCGTGAGCTGCCGATGCCTGTGCCGTACCTGTCTTCAGTCGGACGAGAATGTGTTCGTCTGCGGGGAACTCACCCCACTCGCCGTTGGTGCAAGAACCGATCAAGGGCACTTCGCTCGCCGAGATCAGCTAGCTCAGGCTGCTCTGACCGCCGACGGGGGTAATCCCCGTAGCCCGATCCGCGCCCGGGAAACCAGCCAGCCGGAGGCTGGGTCAGGCCGCGGGGGCAGCCTTCGGAGCGACAGTCGCCAGGCGGGAGCGGACGAGCACGAGCGGGGCGTTGGGGTCGTGGGGATGGGGGATCGCGGTCATAGCGAAGTCGCCGATCACTCCTGGTCCGAAGACGAGGCAATGGGTGGAGCCTCCGAACTGGAAGTGCCCGAGCTCCTCGCCCTTGCTGACATGATGTCCGGACTCGATCCTCGGGTCGATGAGACAGGAGCTGACCTCTGACATGCCGACCGGCACGAAACCGACCAGACCGATGGCGGGATTGTCGGCCTGGATGAGGAATACGGCCCGGGCGGCGACGTGCGCAAGGTAGGCCTGGGAATGAGTCGGCTCCACCGCGTCTGAACCCAGCGAGTCGGCCTCGGAGTAGTAGGTGCCCTCGACGAGGAACGCCCGCACGATGGTTCCCGCGACCGGACTGTGCCACCTGTGGTAGTTGGTCGCGGATAAAAACGCCTGGTAGACCGTTCCACCGACGAACTCCTCGACTGCCTCGTCGTTGGCGAGCATGTCTTCCAGCGAGTAGGGCTGTGTCTTTAGCCAGAACTCATCCCGCCGTTTCACGTCGGTGCGGATGCTGAACGGGGTGGACTCGCAGGCAGCGACGATGACGTCGTCGTCGTCGGGTGCGGCGACGGGACGCACGCCGTCACGAAACCGGCGGGTAAAGAAATCGTTCCATGACGTGAAGCCCCAGTGCGGGTCCGCCGTGTCGTGCTCGTACTGCTCGATGCCGATCGCCCGTCGCGCCGTTTCGCTCATCCAGCCCGAGGGCGAGTCGTTGAGCACGTACAGCGACTCGGGGCTGTTCAGGTAGTCACACCACGCCGTGAGGATCTTCTTTAGGGCTGCGTTGACCCTTGGGTCGCGGAACGCTGCGAAACCGGCCGAGGTGCCCATGGTCCAGTCGAGGATCGCGCCGAGCGGCAGGGTCACGTTCTGGTCGCCGAACTCGGGTGCCATCGTCAGGACCTCGTTGATCAAACGCAGCATCTGGTCGGGGTTCTCCAGGTGCCGCTTGCTGTATGAGCGGGTCTCGGGTACTTGAGCGATCATCCGGCTCACGTACATGCCGACCACCGGATCGGTGGCTATCAGGCGTTGGAAGTCCACCACCGCAGGGTGGAGTTCGATGTCGTGGCCCTTGGCCTCGACCCGTCGACGGTGGCCGGCGAGCCAGTCTTCCAGGGCGTCCTGGCTGGCCGGCAACCAACCGGCCTGACGACGTAGGTCTCCCGCGAAACCGTTCTGGGTCATGGTCGAAACCTAGCCGCGCGTGCGTCGGGCATCGTGCTGACCGTCCCAAGGTGACGCCCGATCATCAACGAGGTACGGGTCGTTTTGGGACCGCCTCCGGCGACATTGGAAATAACCGCAAGCCGATCCTTCGCTGGCACCGTGCCCTCGCGCGGCGGCGGTGGACTTACCCGCACCGGCGGCCTGGTCGACCCGCCCTTCCGGTCGAGACCGTCGACCTCATCGTTCGCCTGGCCGCTCATCGTCGCGCGAAGATTTGGTTTCGAGCTGGGATTGTGCATCACGGCGAACATCCCGAGCATGGGAAGCCGAAGTGAAGTAGAACAAGGAAAATGCATCTCCTCGCCACCATCGTCACCCCAAGCGCCAACACCGAGCAGCTAGTGGCGCTCATCGCACTGATTGTGTTCATCGTGGCCGCTGTAGCTGCCGCGATGACACGGACCTTCTATGCCGTGCTGATTTCGGCGGGTCTGGCGCTCCTGGCGGCCGCCATACTGTGGAGTTAGCGACTCCAGCCTGAGAGTCATGGCGCGATCGTGCGCTGGCCACAACGCGGCGACGAGGGAGGGGCGAAGCCTTCCCAGTTGCCGGTCTTCGCCTAGCAGGCGGGTGTGTGTCAGTTGTCGCCGTCCTCGTCCAGGACGTGCAGTGGAGTGCGAGTCCCCACGCACCGCTTCAACTCTTCGGCCAGCATTTCCAGCCGCTCGACGTGAGCTTCCGGCTGTTTCATCCTGCTGGCCATGTCGACCGGGGCGGTCCTCGTAGGCCAATCGGTCTACGGGGCACTGCGGGCTCGCCCGGCAGCCTTCAGTGGTCGCGCGGGTTACTGCGCCCCTACCGGCACTTATCTCAAGTGCCTTGAAGGGTGTCTTTCATGTAGCCAGCGTGAGCTTTTCGCTGCGTCGTGGACTCGTTATCTCAAGTGGTGTGTGCGATGTAGTCGATGTAGCTGTGACGCAGATCGTCAAGTGAAGGCCAACGGCTTGAGGTTCACGCTGAGGCGAGAAGTTCAATCAGTGGCCGTCACCGGCCAGGAGGGGAGTTGCTCAGGGCGGCCTGGGCGTCACGCTGGGCATCGAGTGGTGCGATCGGCGTCGAAGTCGGCGTGGGCAGCAAACTCGATGATCCTTGCGGTCGTCTCCGAGATCGTTGCTGGGAACCATGGTGACGACATGACGGACCCGCTCACAACACTCGACAGACGATCGGGCTCTTGCGTGGACTACATGCCGCCTACGGGGGCACCTGGTCACAGTTCTCTCTCGGCCCCCGACTTGAGATAACCGCACTTTGAGGCGGCCCTCCGGCGCTGTTTCGGGCGGATCCACTGTCCTCTCGGGTTTGTTCAGGCGCCGGACTCCTGTGAGTGAGGACCTTTGGCCCTAACCGGCCTTGGACGCCGGGGCCACACTGCAAAGTGTGGCCTGGCCAGGTCCGGGACGGAGTTCGACGAAGAAGGAGGAAGGTTATGGCTGGGAAGGCTGATCAGNNTGCTTCACCCGAAGTAGTCCGCTTCCTCTCAGCCCTCGGGGTTATCACTGGTCGATAGGGGAGGTGAGCTGAGCAAATGAGAGTCCTGAAAGAACGACGTGAGCCTCGAGGCCGCACTGGTGCCGAGACTGATGTCGTATACGCAGGGTAGTCGCCAACTGTTGCCTTCAAAGAGAGAAGATTCTTATGTACATCGGTGTTGGAACACTCGTTGTCATCCTGGTGGTCGTGGCGATCGTCTACTTCGTGCGTCGTGCCTAAGGGCTTCCCAGTGGCGTCAGTGAACGGTCCCGCTTGCGTTCAGTTGCGTGTCGGTGCATCATCGGACGCCTTAAAGCGCCAAGCGGGCGGGGCGGAAGGAGACGCACCGTGATCCGAGAGGAATTCTCAAGGCTCTTCACCATTGAGGAACGGCACCGCCGCCTACTCGCCCGCCTATTCCTCGCATTCGGGTTGACCATTCTCGTCTTCGTAATCGGAGCCGTCCTTACATGGGTATTTGAGAGTGGGCACAAAGGCGGCGACATTCACGGATTCGGTGATGCGGCCTTTTTCTCCGCCGTGCAGTTGCTGACCGTTTCGTCGCAGATTAAGAACCCATTAACGTGGGCTGGCAAGCTTGTCGACGTCGGGCTCGAGATATGGGCCATTTTTGTTGTGACCGTTATCGCGGGCAGCTTCGCCTCTTTCTTCAGCTCCGGCGATGCTAGTTAGTAGATGCGGGTGTACTCTGAGCCATCGCCATACGGGTAACCGCCAACGGATACCCATATCCCGATTGGCGCCTCAACACTCTGCGTGGCGGCGCCAGTGAGTCCCGTGAGATGATCCCTCCGTGGCTGAACCCGCAGTCCATCTCCGGCCGTTCCGCGAAGCTGACTTGGAGCACCTAGCCCGATTCTCCACTGATCCGAGTTTCTCTGAACCATTCTTGTGGTTCGGCTTCCGTTCTCCCGAGGGATTTCGGCGCCGCTGGCAAGACGATGGTTTTCTGGAGAGCGATCCTCGGTTGCTGGTGGTGGCCCAGCCCGACGACACCGCCATCGGGTGGGTCAGTTGGCGTCAAGGTGTCCTCGGCGCCCAAGCGGGAGTCTTCGAGATCGGGGGCTCTGCTCTTTCCCGAGTACCGGGGACGAGGAGCGGGGAGCGCCGCTCAGCGAATGCTCGTCGAGTACCTATTCGCAACGAGCACGGGTCACCGAGTCTGGGCCTGGACCGGTTCGGACAACCTGGCTGAGCAGAAGGCCTTTGAGAGATGCGGATTCACACGGGAGGGCATGGTCGGCCAAGCCGTCTTCTGGGGCGGCGAATGGCACGACAACTTCATCTACGGGCTTCTACGCCACGAGCGATAGCAATTTCGGGCAGTTTAGCGAAACGGGTTTTGGCCACGTAGCGTGCAGGGTGATGAACATCACCTGCGAGTACCTGGGCACTGCACTCGGGATGACCTGGACTACACCGCAGGCCGTTGGGTTTGCGGGCCGATTGGCGTCGTCGTCGGTGGGCGGTGCGGACCGCGCTCGCGAAAGGCAGCAACTTCGACCTTAGAACTGCGAAGGCTAGTCACGAGCCCGGCGAACGCGAGGAAGCAGGTGCCCGATTGGCCACGTGGCTTCCTGGAACCCGCGCTGACCCTGAGGCCGAACTACTCAGTGGATCTCCCCCTCCGGAGGATGGCCATGGAGCACCTTCGCATGATGTCCTGGAACCTGGCAATCTTGATTCGCTGAGAATCACCTCTGCGGGATTTCTGATTGCGTCTCACTGAAAAGGCCGAGTTGGGCATCACTTCGAGACAGGAGGACCTTGAAAATGGGCACCATCACCACGACCGATGGTACGGAGATCTTCTACAAGGACTGGGGGTCGGGCGAAGCGATCGTGTTCAGTCACGGCTGGCCGCTTTCTGCTGACGATTGGGACACCCAGATGCTGTTCTTCCTGCACCATGGCTACCGGGTAATTGCCCACGACCGGCGCGGGCATGGTCGCTCTTCGCAGACCAGCGACGGCCACGATATGGACCACTACGCCGATGACCTGGCCGCTCTGACTGCACATCTCGATCTCCACGAGGCGGTTCACGTCGGGCACTCCACCGGTGGTGGGGAGGTCGCCCGCTACATTGGCCGGCACGGCGAGAGCCGCGTTGCGAAAGCCGTACTCATCAGTTCGGTTCCGCCGCTCATGGTCCAGACCGACGCCAACCCCGGTGGACTTCCGAAGAGCGTGTTCGATGATCTGCAGGCCCAGCTGGCTGCCAACCGGTCCGAGTTCTACAGCGCCCTGCCGTCGGGCCCCTTCTACG
>PMLV01000278.1 GCA_003160635.1 Acidimicrobiaceae bacterium
TGGCCTCGTACCCCGTTCGCCGCTCAATCTCTTCGGCCAGGTACGCCCCGATGCCACCGAGGCGGACGTGGCCGAACTGGTCGGCATTGCCCGAGTTCTGAGAACTCCGGAACGCTCCGGGCGTCTCCTCGTCTTTGGGATGTGCCCCCTCAGCCACCACCACCGTGGAGAAGAACTGGTCACCGCCATGGCGCTTACGCAGCCGCTCGCACACGGAGTCGAGGGAGAACGGAACTTCGGGGATCAGGATCTCGGCCGCCCCTCCGGCTATCCCAGCATGGACTGCGATCCAGCCGACGTTTCGCCCCATCACCTCGCAAACGATGACCCGGTGGTGGGACTCAGCTGTGGTCTGCAGGCGGTCGATAGCCTCGGTGGCGATCTGGACCGCCGTATCGAACCCAAAAGTCACCTCAGTCCCTGACAGGTCGTTGTCAATGGTCTTGGGCACACCAACAATGGGGAGACCTCGTTGGTACAGCCGTTCCGCTGCCCCCAGCGTGTCATCTCCACCTATGGCCACCAAAGCATCGAGCCCGAGCGCCTCCATGGTGGCCTGGACACGGTCGGCGCCATCGTCGGTGGCGAACGGATTGGTGCGGGAGGATCCCAGGATCGTCCCTCCCTTGGTCAGGATGGACCGGCATTGATCGGAGTCGAGGGAGACAGTGTTGTTCTCGATGACACCGCGCCAGCCGTCGAGGATGCCGACGAATTCGTCGCCGTGAAGGGCGGTGCCACCAACCACGATGGCTCGGATGACCGCGTTCAGCCCAGGACAGTCACCACCACCTGTGAGCACGCCGATTCGCATGCTCGTATGATACGCACTCCGCTTGCGGTGATTAGTGACACCGGCTGATACACCGCGATGTCGATGTCTACAACCTCATCGATCGTGACCTCGCCCGTCGTCAGGGCCGCTTCGCTCGCGTCGAGCGTCGCGTCCTCTTCCTCCCAAAGGTGTGTCGGTAGTGATCGAATTTCACAAATGTCGTCGATCCGGTTGAGCAGTTCTTGATAGAGCTGAGAGGTTATCGTAGTCGGAGACTAAGTCGGTGATCGAGCATCGTCCCGGGGTGACATAGGCCGAGAGAGCCCGGGTTCGAGCGCGATGTCCTCCCCAGGCGCCCACCGGCAACCCTGAACGTCACGTTCCGGACCGTGCACGGGGCCAAGGGGCTGGAGGCCGACTACATAGTGCTTCCCGGCATGACCAACGGAACGTACGGGTTCCCGAGCAACATCGCCGACGACCCCCGTCCTCTATTTGGCCATACCTGTACCCGAATCCTTTGCGCACACCGAGGAACGCCGTCCCTTCTACGTGGCATTGACCCGGACACGCCGAGAGGTCACGCTCATCACCTCGCCGCGACGGATGTCGCCGTTCGTAGTCGAACTCCTCGACGACCCTCACGTGACCGTCCCTAGGGACAGCGACGGTCACGTCGAGATCTGCTCACAGTGTGGTCAGGGGACGATCGGTGTACGGAAAGGCGAGCCTCCGGGATGGGCACTGCGCTGGCCAAAGTTTCGTGTTACGGAAACGGCACCAGCGGTGAGGCACACTCAGCGAGCGGATCTTGAGATTCGCGACAAAGATGGCCTCTAACCACCTAACTGATAATCCACGGGACATATCCGAGAGCCGGGCTGACACGGTCGAATCGTCATGGCTGGCCTACAGTCACCGGGACAAGCATGCGAAGGGGGCACAACTTTCGTGGCAACGCCGAAGGTGCTAGCGGAGCGGTCGGTGCCGTTGTTGCCCCCAGGCAGTCAGGTTCGGCAGGCTTTCATCTGCCAGACGGCGCCCCACTTCGCGTTCTTCCTCGACAACTGGGCCACGGGTCTGACGATGTTCTGGATCACGTACCGCTGCGTGGCGGTCTCCCAGGACGCCATTTACGTGTTGGACAGCGACAAGCTGTCAGGCGGTGCCAAGCCCACGTCGATCGCGGGCACGCTACCCCGGCACACTCAGCTAGGCCCGGTGTCTGGTGGATGGGGCCAGCTAACCCTGCTCGGAAAACGCCACTGGGTCAAGAAACATTTCCAGGCCGAGATCACCGCCTCCGACGCCGAGGCGGGGTTTACGTACCGTCCGTGATGACGACTGCGGAAAGGGTGGTCGCCTGAGACGCCATTGGACACGCTCGCAACGGGTTCACCACCACTCTCATAAGGGGATCCCTTGCGGGAGCCAAGAGCCGCCCTCCGAGCGAGCCGCCGAACCGGCCTACGCCTCGCTGAATGGCTGGTCGATCGGCACGGGCCGCACATGAAAGCCGCCGGGACGACTCTCCACCGGCAGTTCAGCTTGAGCGTCAGGTTCTTGGTCCTCGGATTCCCGGTCCTTGACTCCGGTCTGATCCTCGATCACTCTGACATGCCCCTTGGCCGCTCCCGGGCTCACGTTCCGCTCCGACTCGTCTGCGAGCTGTTCGAGTTGGCGTTTGTCTCGCCGTCGCCGAAATGGGCCACCCGGTGACGTCGGTACATCGCCTTGTCCCATGAGATGAGCATAGGGAGTAATGCCGGTCATGAGCGGCGGGCAGAAGGGACACGATGGACTCGGGCCCTCCCCGTCTGCCCCATGTCGCCCTTGGTGGGATCGTTGAGCGGGCACCGGTGACATTCGTCGGACGAAGCGACAGATCGCCGATTCAAGGTACGTTCGACTGCCCGTCAGCCCGGCTCGGCCCCCGACAATATGTGCTGGCCGTTTCTTTTCACTGCGCCAGGTCGTGGGCGATGCTGCTCGCCCAGGTGTCGATCTCGGTCCAGTCGCGGAAGTCGCCCTCGGGGAGCATCGTGCGGGCAGCCGGCAGCTTCCTGATCGCCCGTTCCGTAAACCCGAGCTTGCCCGGGTCAAGGGCTCCGAAGAAGACGCTGTGGCCCTTGGGGCCGATAGCACCCTCGAACTCCTCCATCTCCTTGGGTTCGGCGGCGACGGTCAGATCGCGCCCTTTGCCGTCGGTGGCCTCGGTGCCTAGCGGGCCGCTACTGAACAGCCACACCGGCCTACTGGCCAGGACGGTGCGGTTCCGCTGGACGAATGCTGATGCCTCCTTCTGCCAGTGTCCGGCGTAGACGGCGCTCCCGACCACAAATGCTTCGTAGCTCGCTAGGTCGTCTACTGCTTCCACAGGCCGCGCTTCTGCCTCTTGTCCAGCCTCACCCAGTTTGGCGGCGATTCGCTCGGCGATCCCCTGGGTGGCACCATGCTTGCTGGCGTACACAACGAGTGTCGACATGGCTCACCTCCTGTCTTCATCGTGCGCTCGGGGCGACATCCCGCCCAGTGGCAAAGGGCCCTATGCCGGGGGCGTGGCCTCGGCCCAGGCAACAGACTCAATGAAGATGACCTGGGTGGGGCAGGACCTTTGCCTCTGGTGAGGGCCCCTCTGCGGCCGGAGACTGTGCAAAGGGCCGCTTTGCGTGTGGGGAGGTGCTCGCGACGTTCAACTCGGTGTAGGGAGGTTGATGTGCAATCCGAAGCCAGAGCAATGCTCCTGGACCACTACCTTCCCCAGTACGACGTCACGGAGACGTATGCCATCATCGTCGACGCGGACCCAGACCTCACGTGGCACGCGGTCCGGCGGAGCGACCTGTCCCGGTCCGCGGTTGTACATGTGCTACTCGAGCTGCGCAGCCTCCCCAATCGGCTGCACGGGGTCCTCAAGGGGCGGCCCTCAGAGACTGCCCGGCCGCCGTTGACCCTCGACGACATGAAACGCGCTGGCTTCCTGCTCCTGGACGAACGGCCCGGCCGCGAGATCGTGTTCGGCACTATCGTGCAGCCGTGGAACGCGGTCATCGACGACAAGCCCGCGCCGAAGGTTGAACCCGATCGATTCACCGCGTTCGATATCCCTGGGTACGTCAAGGTTGCCTTCAACATCAGGGTGGAGCCGTACGGAAGTGGGCGCGCCCTCATCACGACTGAGACACGGACGGCGGCCACGGACCCCATGAGCCTCCGTCGCTTCGCTCGCTACTGGTTGTTCATTGGCCCGTTCAGCGCGCTGATCCGCCGACTGATGTTGCGAATCGCAAAATCCGATGCCGAGCGACGACCTGGCCTCACGAGCACCACCCGCCCACCCGACGCGTGAGCCTGGCGGTCGCCGGGGGGTCGGTCAAGTACCAACTTGCCAACGAGGCTGCCGATCACTACCCACACAGAACGCCGGCACCGAACGTCGGGCTTTCTGGCGGCTACGCGGAACGACGGTTTTCGCGCCCCACCGACACCCGCGCCCGGTCGTCCCGTATGCCGATCGCCTTGCGAGAATTGTCGGATCGTCGGCCGAACCGTCGAGGGCGTGTCAGTCCGGTGCGGGTCAAGGCGATGAGTGTCGCTACGGTTGTCAGGTTCCGATCGCGTTTGCTCAGACCCGGACGCTCCCAGATGTCACCAGGGGGTGTCGTCGGTGAGCTCGGCGAGTCTCGGCATTACATCGCCGATGAGATGCTGGAGGGGTGTTTGTTCTGCGTGCACTTCCTTCATGACCCTACCAAAGGTGAGACTTGATTTGACGCGGTGAACCTGGTCAGATGGCTGGCGGTTGCTGGCGCCGTAACCAGTCTCCAGGGAGTTGGTCGGTGGGCTGGCCGAGTTCTCCGAGATGCTCCCGCTGCCCGGCAGTAGCCGCTAACGGGGAGGTAGTCATGACCTACGACCTAGTCATCCACAACGGTGTTGTCATAGACGGGACCGGGTCGCCGGGCTTGCGGGCCGACGTGGGAATCCTCGACGGTCGGATCGCCGAGGTGGGACGGATCAGCCAACGCGGGCGCCGCACGATCGACGCCGAGGGCCATGTCGTCACCCCGGGCTTCATCGACGGGCATACGCACATGGATGCCCAAGTCATGTGGGACGAACTCGGATCGTGCTCCTGCTACCACGGCGTCACGACCGTCGTGATGGGCAACTGTGGCTTCAGCCTGGCACCAGCTCACGCAGACAAACGAGAACTGGTCGTTCGGAATCTCGAGCGCGCCGAGGACATCTCGTCAGAGGCGCTCGCCGCAGGAATCGAGTGGACCTGGGAGACATTTCCCGAATACCTCGAAGCCGTCGACCGACAGAAGAAGTCCATTAACTACGCCGCCTACATCGGCCACTCAGCCCTGAGGACGTGGGCCATGGGAGAAAGGGCGTTCTCCGAACCCGCAAGCGACCGCGACCTCGAAACCATGACCCAAGCGCTCACGGAGGCACTGCATGCCGGCGCGATCGGCTTCACCACCTCCCGGAGCAGCGCCCATGCCACCTCCGACGATCGGCCAGTGGCGTCCCGGCTGGCCACCTGGGACGAGGTGCGCAGCCTCGTCGGCGAAATGGGCCGACTCGGAGCCGGCGTGTTCGAGCTCGCCCGGGACCCTGGCGCGTCCTCCGCAGACCCCGAGGAACGTCAGTTTTCACAGCGGCAGCTGGTCGAACTGGCCAGGGACACAGGTGTGCCAATCACGTTCGGCACGTTCAACAAAAAATCTCTCGAGGGCCTCGACGCGATCACCGAGGCCGGGGGGCGGGCCATTGGTCAAACGCACAGCCGCGGCGTCGCATCGGTCACGTCGTTCCGCACACGCATGCCCTTCGACACGCTGCCGAGTTGGAAGACGTTGCGCGCTCGGCCACTCGAAGAACAACGAGCGCTGCTCATGACGCCCGAGATTCGCCGAGCGCTCATCGACGAAGCCCATAACGGCGCCTACCCCCAGGCCATTGGAGCAGAGGCTCGCCGGCCCGACTACGAGGCGATGCACTTGTACAACACCCCCCTCCCGCCTTACCCGACCGTTGCCGAAATAGCCGCCGAAAAACGGTTGGATCCGGTCGAATTGATCATTCGACTCTCCCTCGACACCGACTTCACCCAACTGTTCGTGCAACCGCTCACATCCACGGCAGACGACGACCTCCTCACCAGCATGCGACATCCACACACCGCCATGACGTTCTCCGATTCGGGAGCACACGTGAGCCAAATTTCCGACTCATCGATCCAGACCCATTTGCTGAGCTACTGGGTACGCGAGCGACAAGAATTCACCCTCGAAGAAGCGATCCAAAAGATCACCGCCGCCCCCGCCGCCGCATGGGGATTCAGCGACAGAGGCGTTCTCCAGGAAGGCTTCGCCGCGGACCTCAACATCTTCGACCCCGCGACCGTCGGGCCCACCATGCCCGTCGTCGTCCATGACCTACCTGGCGGCGCCCGACGCCTTCTCCAAAAAGCCTCCGGCTTCCTCGCCACCGTCGTCGGAGGCGAAACCATCGTCGACCGCGGAGAAGCAACCGACACGCGCCCAGGAAAGCTCATAAGGGGCCCCTTAGCCGCAAACCGGTGAAGACCCGTTGGGCGCCGATGACCACGGAGGTGTTATGAACCTTGACGCCGTGATCGCCGACTCCACGATAGGAATGCGAGGCCGAAATCACGCGAAAACGAGCGCTGCATCAGGCGGGTGACACTACTTCGATGCCTGCTTCCACTGGGGAGCGCAGAGCCTCCAATGAATTGCACCTGCCTCCGAGGTGCAAGCCGTGGCGGAGTCACTTCGCAGCTCGCCGATAGTCGTCTCCGTTATCGTTGACAACGGAGACGAGTGAAGATTTAGGTGTTGTACTGATCTGGTGTCTGCTTTCCTCAGCCCTATCGATTGCCCGGTACTCGATAGCCAGCCGACATCAAACTCGTGCGGACGGACCCGTCAACGTAAGAACCTTAAGCCGATCGGTGACCGAGACACAAAATTCACCGGATCCTTCGACGCCGTCTTCGCCGCAGAGGGCATCAGGATCATCAAGACCCCGGTCCGGGCGCCACGGGCAAACGCCATCTCGGAGCGATTCGTGGGCACCGCCCGGCGAGAGTGCCTCGACCGCATGCTCATCCTCGGACGACATCACCTCGAAGCCGTGCTCGGCGAGTACGTCGAGCACTACAACTCGCACCGGCTCCACCGGTCCCTCAGCCAGCGCCCACCATCCAAGGCCGACATGACTCCGGGGCCGATCGGCAACGTCAACACCGAACATCTCCGACGATCCGATGTCCTGGGCGGCCTCATCCACGAGTACCGATTCGTCGCGTGAACTGGAAGGATGAGTTTTCGGCACCCACAGGATTCTGGTTCACCGATAGCGGCAAGACCCGAGCCCGTGACCGCGACTGGGGCGGCGTTTACTACGCCCAGCCTGACGGCTCATCCATCACTGAGGCGATCCATCCGCTCGACTCGCCCAACGGCATCGGCCTATCCCGGGCGGGCAATCGGCTCTACGTGGCCGACACCTCCACAGGCCGGGTGTGGTGGTGGGAGGTACGCGAGCCAGGGATCATCGACCACAAAGGTGTCACCGGACGCGGCCGGCACCTTCTCGCGGCACCCGCCGGCGCCCCGTTCTTCGATTCCCTAGCGGTGGAAGCGAACGGCAACCTCTGCGTCGGCACCCTGTTCAACGGACGGATCACTGTGATCCGACCGAACAGAACCACAGAGTTCATATCCTTTCCGGACCGGCTGGTGACGAACATCTGCTTCGGCGGTGCCGACCTGACGACCGCGTACGTCACGTTCTCGTCACGGGGACAGCTCGCCCGGGTGAAGTGGCCCCGCCCTGGCCTCGGTCTGGCATGGAACTCAGCGTGCTGAGCGGCGATGTGCTAGCCTCCCTGTTGCACGGAAAG
>PMLV01000095.1:0-2161 GCA_003160635.1 Acidimicrobiaceae bacterium
GGCGGCCGCGCCAGCGGGCATGGGGGACTAGCCCGAAAGTGCGGAGTGGGCGGGTTAGCGCGGGGTTAGCAGTTGGACCCCCCACGCCAACTCTCAGTGTCTCGTAGGGGATGGCGGGGAGTAAATTGAAAGACTGAGAACATGGACGGATTCAGGGTGCACAAGGCGAACGCGGCCGACCTCGACGTGGTCCTCGCGA
This sequence comes from Acidimicrobiaceae bacterium, assembly GCA_003160635.1. Lineage (GTDB taxonomy): Bacteria > Actinomycetota > Acidimicrobiia > Acidimicrobiales > RAAP-2 > Bog-473. Next base: position 200 of record PMLV01000095.1, read on the forward strand.
TTCTCGACGAAGCGGCTCGCTGGCTCATCACCCGAGGAATCCAGCAGTGGCCTTCACCCTTTCCGCGGGTAGTCGTGGAACGTGACTTCGAGACCAACACGGTGTGGCTCGCCTCGCTCGACGGGCATCCCATTGCGACTGCGAGCACCCTCACGAGCGACCCCATGTTCTGGGGGGATCTGACAGACAATGCCTGGTATCTCCACCGCTTGGCGATCCGCCGACATGAAGCTGGAGCAGGTCGCCAGTTTCTCGAGTGGATCGAACGCCAGGCCGCAAGTAGCGGTGTCGAATACATGCGACTCGATTGTTGTGTCGGGCTTCGGGCCTATTACGAGAAAGCTGGGTACAAACTCCAATCGTCGGTCAGCCTGCTGAATGCCACAAGTGCGCCACCTCGATCTCGATGGTTCTGTTACGAGAAATCCCTAGCCATGCTCTCGTAACATCAGACGGGGGCCATGCCGGCAGCCTGTAAGCGGGTCCCCCAAGGGCGACATGAGGGCAGACAGGGCGGCCCCAAGTCCACTGTGGCCATTATGCCGGCCACTCATGACCGGCTTTACTCCCTAGGCTCAGCTCATGGGACAAGGCGATGTGCCGACGTCACCGGGTGGCCCGCTTCGGCGTCGGCGAGCCAAACGCCGTGACCATGGCCCGGCCAACCCACTGGACTCTGATTGCTGACGATCGGCACGCTGACCTGGAGGTTCCGTGGTTTGAGCGACGACGCCGAGGCTCGCCGGCGACATGGGTTTGCTTAATGCTGAGCAAACCGAGGATTCAGCTTGACTCGAATGGGGGAAGGTTCTCCACAACGGATGTCCCTGTCGAGCGATCTCGCTGCGAAGTGCATGTTGAGTCGCCTGATCGAGATTTTAGTGCCCTCTAGTCGGATTGCCCGGATCGGAGGGTTCGGGAAGACTGTTGCCATGCCCACTCCCTCGCCGTGGTCGGAAGCTGCCGACGCGCTCACCCAGGCGTTGAGCCTCACGACGCCCCCAATAGCCATCACCTTCTCCCAGTCTGCTCCCGACGGCATTGCGCCGTTCGACGCTCCGATGCCGGAACCAACTGCGGATGGCCGAACCGGTCGGGTCCCGGCGGGGTGCGTATTCTGGACCAAAGCGCTCGACCGGACGTTCTCCACCGTCGCGGCCGACCATGGCAACTGCAGCGTGGGAAGTCTGACCCATGGGTTCGCCACCCTCGACGAGGTCGCCGGCCACTCGGACGTCGCTGCCCTGGTGGAGTCAGGCTGGGTGACCATGGACATGGTGCCCGACATCCCTGTCATCGCCGACCGGCCCGAGGTCGTGACCTACGGGCCACTGGCAGAGACACCCCTGGATCCGGACGTCGTCATGATCCGGGTCAACGCCACGCAGCTCATGGTGCTGAGTGATGCGCTTCCCGGCCTTCGTGTCGGCGGCAAGCCCCAGTGCCACATCGTTGCGGTGGCCAAGCAAGAAAGAGAGGTGGCCGTGAGCGTGGGCTGCATGCTCAGCCGCACTCGCACTGCTATGCCCAAGACCGAAATGACGTGCGCCATCCCGGCAAGCCGCCTACACGACGTGGTCCGCCAGATTCAGGCGACGGCGGCAACCGACGCCATCGTGGCGTCATATGCAGCAGAGGATGCCCGCCGATTCATCGCTCGGTAGGGCGTGCTGCATGGCTGCGTCGTCGCGGCTACTTCTTAGCCGCTTCGTAGTAGGGATTGGTGCCGGCCGCGTGGTCGGTGACGTCGATGACCCGAGTGATCTCGATGACCGACTCGCGGAGGGCGACTTCGATCCCTTGGCTCAAGGTCACCGCCGCCATGCCGCAGCCGGCGCAACCGCCGCTCAAGCGGAGATAGGCGGCGTCACCCTCCACCGCGACAAGATCGGCCCGACCGCCGTGTGCTGCAATGCTCGGGTTGATCTGTTGCTCGAGGACCTGCATGACCCGCTGCGCCAC
>PMLV01000095.1:2201-3290 GCA_003160635.1 Acidimicrobiaceae bacterium
AAGTATATGTCGTAGGTGTAGGCGTCTCCGCTCGCGCCGGTCACCTCGACCCAGAGGGCCAACGACTCCGCACCGTCCTCGCCGGAGCGCACCTCGAGCACCATTTCCAGCGCGGCGTCGGTCGCATGCAGGACGGCCATGCTGTTGGAATCGACTTCGGTCATGGTGTCTCGTCTCAACCTTGGTGGGTTCAGACCATCATAGGGGGGTGCCCCGGATCCTGTTACTGCTGCCGACGGCCACCTACCGGGCCTCTGACTTCGTTGCCGCTGCCGCTCGCCTCGGGGTTGACGTCGTGATCGGATCCGAACATCGTCAGGCCTTGTCGGGCTCCATGGGTGACCGGGCCGTGGTGGTGCCCCTGGCTGACGTCGACGCCGCGGTGAGTACCATCGAGGCCCTGCATCATCGGAGCCCGCTTGATGCGGTGTTGGCCGTCGACGACCAAGGCGTGGTGATCGCATCTGCCGCGGCCGCGTGCCTGGGATTCCGCCACAATCCGCCCGACGCCGTCGCCGCTACCCGGGACAAGACGATCATGCGGGAGCGCCTGGCGGCCGCCTCGCTACCCCAGCCCACCTATCGAATCGTCTCCCCCGGGGCCGACGTTGTCGCTGCCGCGGCGGAGATCGGGTATCCGTGCGTGGTCAAGCCGGTGTCGCGGTCGGCCAGTCAAGGGGTCATCCGTGTCGACGACGCGATCGAGGCCGAGGCGGCCGCCGTCCGCATTCGCGCCATGACCGCGAACTGCCCCGAACCCCTGCTCGTCGAGCGCTTCGTGCCCGGAGACGAGGTCGCCGTCGAAGGTCTGCTCACGAGGGGACGTCTGGAGGTACTGGCGGTGTTCGACAAGCCCGATCCCTTAGACGGCCCCTTCTTCGAAGAGACCATCTACGTCACGCCATCGCGGCAACCCCCGGCGATCCTCGCCGAGATCGAGACCACCGCGGCAGGGGCAGCCGCGGCACTGGGCCTGTGCGAGGGACCGGTCCATGCCGAGCTGCGCGTCAGCCCGGGTGGCGCCGTGACCATTCTCGAACTTGCGGCCCGGTCCATCGGGGGCTTGTGCGCGCGGGCCCTACGGTTCGG
>PMLV01000095.1:3321-4334 GCA_003160635.1 Acidimicrobiaceae bacterium
CGGTGGTGCCACTGCCCGAAGGCGACCGCTACCTGGGGTTCATCTTCGCCCGTGGACCGACACCGCAAACCGTCGAAGCGGCCCTTCGACAGGCAGAGGCATGTCTCGACGTGCGCCTGCGCTGACGAAAGCCTTTGGGCCGAGGCCGGCCCGATAGGGTCGAGGCGATGCGAGCGTTGCTGATATCCACCTACGAACTGGGCCATCAGCCACTGCACGCGGCCAAGGCCACCAGCGCCTTACTCGCGGCTGGCCACGAGGTTCGCTGTGTCGATGTCGCGCTCGACGCGCTCGAAGCAGACGATGTCGACTGGGCCGACCGCGTGGCGTTCTCCGTGCCGATGCACACCGCCATGCGCCTGGCATTGCGGGTCGCCGAAACGATACGGGACCGACGACCCGAACTTCCGCTGTGCTTCTATGGCCTCTACGCAGCGGTGAGCCGGAATCTGACCGTCACGTCGGCCGTCGTTACCGTCATCGCCGGCGAGTACGAAACAGGGCTGGTGGCGTGGGTGGACGGCGAGGACCCCGGCCCCCCTATCCAGCTGGCCCGAGTCTCGGCGCGGGTACCGGCCCGACACCTATTGGCGCCCCTGGACCGATACACCCGGCTCGCCGTCGACGGCGAGGAGCGCCTGGTCGGCTCGGTCGAGGCCAGTCGAGGTTGCTCGCATCGGTGCCGGCACTGTCCGGTCCCCGTCGTCTACGACGGCCGCGTGCGCCCGGTGGACGTGGCTGCGGTCGTGGCCGATATCGACCAGCTAGTGGAGGCCGGCGCCCGCCATGTGTCCTTCGCCGACCCGGACTTTCTCAACGTCCCGCTCCACGCACGCCGGGTCGTGGCTGCGATGCACGAGCGTCATCGGCACCTGAGCTTCGACTGCACGACCAAGGTGGAGCACATCCTGCGCCACCCCGACGTTCTCCCTGAGCTGGCAGACGCCGGCTGCGCCTTCATCGTTTCGGCATTCGAGTCGACCAATGACACGATCCTCGACTACCTCGACAAG
>PMLV01000093.1 GCA_003160635.1 Acidimicrobiaceae bacterium
GGCGGCCGCGCCAGCGGGCATGGGGACTAGCCCGAAAGAGCTCGATCGCGATCGTGTGCCGAAGTCAGCCGGATGTGCCGATGTAGGGACGCACAGCGTCCGCCACTGCGGTGCCCTCGAAGAACCGGGGGTTCATGCTGGTGAGCATCCGCACCACATTCCCGCAGGCGAACTCGGCGAAGTTCTGCTCGGTGAGATGACCGTCCTCGACGAGCCCCCAAGCCTCAGGAAGCACCCCGCGGACGTCGGGCACGTCCCAGTGGCCGATGTCCGAGGCGAACATGGCGTTCAGTCGGGCGCCGTGGGGGAGCATCTTGGCGTTGAAGGCCAGAGCGTTCATCGGGTCGTCGGCCTCGCAACCGAAACCGAGCTGGCGCGTGAAGATGTCCACGATGTCCTCGGGACATGTGATCCGAGATTCGGCGAAATCGTCGATGCCGTAGAGCGACGCTTGGGGGTCACCCAACGGTTTGGCCCCCTCCTCTATGCGATGCGCGTACCCAAGGAGCGGCCCGGTGGCGAACTCAGCGAAAAGCTCGGCCGCCTGCTCGAGGTCGAAGCGGGATGGGTCGAACATCTGCACGGCATCCCTATTGCGCTTCTCGTAATGGCCGAGCAAATCGGCATACAGCTGTGCCGCCCAGGCAACACCGCCTTCGAGGAAGGAGAGGCGCAGCTCCGGGTGGCGCTTGGGGACCCCTCCCATGACGAGTGAGCGGCATACCGCCTCTTGGGCAGACGCGAAATTTCCCAAATGGTTATAGACGTAGTTCCGTGGCGAGACCCGGCTACCCCACCCGTAGCCGATCCCGTGAAACGACGGTACAACCCCAAGCTCCACACATCTCTTCCATAGAGGTTCGTAGTCGTGGAGGCTGTCGTGACCCAAGGTGTCGATCCAAGACGCAGTCGAGCCGTCCGGCCGAACGCTCCGTGGCACCACCCCACTCATGACCACGGCCTTAAACCCGAGGACGCTGATGGCGAAGTCGAGCTCGGCCACCGCCTCGTCGGGGGTGAATGTGGGAATGACGGCAACCGGCTCGAGACGGTCGCGGTAATCCGTGAAGACTCGTGCGTAGTACATGTTCAGCGCCCGGGCAGCGGCCTGGCGAAGCTCGTTATCAGGGTTGCTCAAGACGGAGAGGCCCGAGGTTGGGTAGAGCAGCGCGAAATCGAGTCCGATCTCCTCGAGGCGCCGGTAGAACAGCTTGGGTAGCAAGACGGTCATACGGTCAAGCCCGAGCGGGTTACCGAAAAATACCCGCGTTGGGAGATACCCTCCGCCGGAGGTGAACGGCGAGCGCCGATACCGGATGAACCGCTGGGCGACAGCGTCGCCGGCGACCTCGCGCATGCAGTCGATGACCATTGGCATGAATTCGACGAGGTGGCCATCAGCATCGATGATGGGATGCGCCAGGCGATGACGTATCTCCGAAACTCGATGGCTTGGCACGAAATCGAATTCCATCGCTACCTCCCTGACCCACGCGACTGCGTCGTGTAGGGGTTGCAGTACGGGGCTTTATGGGACGCCGACGATATGCCTCGGCCAGTCCACAACGGTGCCTGGCAATGCATCGGTGAGCTTGCCATGCTCGGCGATCACCTGGCCATTCGGGAGAGTGCTCCATGCCCGCAGCTACGGCATACAGTCGGCTGCTGATGGCTGGTAGGTCGGCTCGCACCATGACCGGCAAAGGCGACCACGGTCTCGTCGATGATCACTGCGCCGGCGGCGTAGCCCGGCTCGGTCTACCCCGTACACGGGGAACGTAGGAGCGCGCTGTGTCGCCGGTAGGGGCGGACAACCCGAATGGCGCCGTGGGGTATCTGGACCAAACCAAACGCGCCGTTCAACTCTTGTCTCTTGGCACGGACGCCAGCAAAGGGCTACGGTCTTTGACAATGATGTCAAGTTTAGGGTCGCATGCACAAGCGAATCGTTGATCGACGCGCCGGCATCGAGCAGGCGTTGTGTCACCGTGCTCCTGCGATCTCGTGAGAACGCCACACTCAGGCGCCGTCAATGTGGAACCTCGGGTAAGAGCCGTGCGACTCGACTGGCAATTTGACCGCGCCGACCAAGCCAAGGAGAGCAGATGGCATCGAAGATCGTAGATATCCGGCAGTCATACGTCGACGGGCGATTCGTCTCTGGCGAGGGCAAGCCCCTCGCAGTCGAAAACCCCTACTCCGAAGAGGTCATCGCCGAGGTCGAGACCCTGTCGCTCGATCAAGTGGAGGCGGCCATCCTCTCAGCCCGTCGCGCGTTTGACAGCGGTGCGTGGAGCGGGCTCCGGCGCGAGGAGCGGATCGACGCCGTGCTGGCCCTCGGCGAGTACCTCGCTGGCCGCTCCGAAGAACTGGGGGCGACCCTCACCGCAGAAGCCGGATCCACAGTTTCGATGTTGGGGGCCCAAGTCGGGATGCCGCTGGCCCATCTGAAGGCCGCGTGCGACATTTACCGCACCATGCCAGACGTGGAGTTCACGCCCCGGCCGCCGCAGGAAGTGATCCAGGGCAATCGGGTGACAGCCAGCATGATGCGGTACGAGCCGATTGGGGTCGTGAGCGCGATCGCCGCTTACAACTTTCCGCTGCAGACTCCGCTCTGGAAGTTCGTGCCTGCGCTGCTCACCGGCAGTACCGTCATCGTGCGGCCGAGCCCGCTCACGCCGATCGCCACGCTGGTGCTCGGGGAGGCGGCCGAGGCGGCCGGTCTGCCGGCCGGAGTCCTCAATATCGTGGTCGAGGCCGGCGTCGAAGGTGGTCAGCTCCTGTCGTCGCATCCTGCGGTCGACTGCGTCAGCTTCACGGGCTCCACGACTGTAGGGAAGTTGATCATGGCCCAGGCGGCACCGACGGTGAAGCGGGTGCTGCTCGAGCTAGGCGGCAAGTCGGTCCAGCTGTACCTGGCTGATGCGGTCGAGCGGGCGCCGATGGGTTGCGCCAGTGTGTTCGCCGCACACTCCGGCCAGGCATGTGTGGCCCCGACCCGGATGCTCGTTCCCGAGGCCCGCAAGGCCGAAGTCCTGGAAAAGGCTGCGGGCGTCGCCGCCATGTTCAAGCTGGGTGACCCGAGCGACCCCTCCACAGTGGTTGGCCCCTTGATCTCGGATGCCCAGCGCGCACGCTGTGAGCGCTATGTCACCGCCGCGGTCGAGGCCGGCGCCACGGTCGTGGCCGGCGGCAAGCGACCCGCCGGCCAACCCCGCGGGTACTTCTTCGAGCCGACCGTTCTTGACGTACCCGACAACTCGAACCCCGCTGCCCAGGACGAGATCTTCGGGCCCGTGATCTGCGTGCTCGGCTACCGCGACCTCGATCACGCGGTCGAGATCGCCAACGACTCGGTCTTCGGTTTGTCGGGGCAGGTGTTCGGTGGCGATCTGGCGCTGGCGACGGGCGTCGCTGAGCGGATCCGCGCCGGTGCGGTGCAGGTCAATGGCGGCTACGGCGGCGCCTATGCCTCTTCCGGTGGCTACAAGCAAAGTGGCATTGGTCGAGAGCGCGGTGTGGATGGAATCCGATCGTTCCAGCAGGTGAAGCACTTGTCGGTCGCCAACCCCTGACGATGGCCAGGCGCCCTTTTTTCGAAGGTGCCGTCCCTCAAGCGTGCCCAAGTTGGCGTCATCTACTGACGCCTCGAGATGGAGGTTAGAAGTGAGAGAATACAGATTGATCTCCTCGGATTCACATGTCACCATGCCCGATGAGGCGTGGCAGGAGTATCTCGACCCCGAATTTCGCGAGCGCGCTCCGCACATCGAAACCACCGACGAAGGTGACTTCCGGCTCTTCGAGGGTCGCCGGACGCCGATCATGACTCTCGACAACCTGGCGGGGAAGAAGCCTGAGGACTTCTCGCTCAATGTCCGCAAGCTCGACGACCAGAGGTCCGGAGCCGGGGACCCCGCGGCGCGTATCGAAGACATGGACATCGACGGCGTGGACGCCGAGGTGCTCTACGTCGGCGGTCCCCTTGCGTCCTCGGATCCCGAACTCCGGCTCAATAGCGTCCGCGGCTACAATCGCTGGCTCTCCGATTACGCGTCGTACGCGCCCGGTCGGCTGCTCGGGATGGCAGCTATCCCGATTGATACGCCTGAGCGCGCCGCGGAAGAAATCCGCTTCGCCGCTGCGCAACCCGGCCTCGCCGGCGGGTACATCCCGCTGTTTCCTCCCGAGGACGACTACGGCAACGAGAGGTGGAACGTCATGTGGGAGGCGTTCCGTGCCACGGGTCTTCCCATCGGCCTGCACGTCGGCGGTCGTCGTCCTGGCACGCCGACCGCCAGCATCTACGAAAGCGCTCCCCGATTCATGACTGGCCTCGTGATGAGCAAGCTGACGATGGCCGAATCGGTGTCGGAGCTCATCCACGGCCTGGTCATGCAGCGCTACCCCGAGCTCAAGTTCATCGCGGTCGAGGGTCAGATCGGTTGGATCTCCTTCTTCCTCTACTACTCCGATCATCTCTGGGAAAAGCACCGCTTCTGGACCAAGAGCGAGCTCACCGAACCACCGAGCCACTATTTCCGGCGTCAGGTGTTTGGCACCTTCATGGAAGACCCAGTGGGCCTGCGCGAGCGTGATCACATTGGCATCGACAACATCATGTGGGCAAGCGACTACCCCCACTCCGAGACGACCTGGCCCAACTCGAAATCCCTCACCGACGAGTGGTTCACGCCATTCGGCGACGAGGAGAAGGCGAAGATCCTCTGGAAGAACTGCGCCAAACTCTACGGACTCGTCTCGTAAGCCAGCCGGCGAGCCGGGGCCGGCGATGGGCGCCGGTGGTGTGCGGCGGTCCGCGCCGGTTCGCATGGCACAGGCGCGGGCTCAGATCACCCGGTACGCGGCTCCCTGAATCAGCCGCGGCGGCCAGCGGTCGAAGTGCTCTTCGTCGAACCCGGCCTTGGGGTCATACCGCTCGCCGACGATGGGGATGAGTGAGGGGAACGTCAGATCGGCGAAGCCGTGGATGACCCAGGCGGTCGGCGTGATGGGCTCCAGCACTCGGTTCTGGATGTACCAGCGCTGCATACCCCGGGCCTCCATCTCCTTGCGATTGGCACGGCTCTCGTCAGTCTCGGCTTCCTGCCCGTCAGGGTGCCCCCCGTGGAGATACCAGTTGCAGCTGTAGAACTCCGGCGTGACGCCGTCGATGCGCTGGTTCATCCAGAGGGCCTGCACGAACGGTGACGGCTTCCCGATTGCGACCTGGGGACTGGCGTCGTCCATAGTTGTGGGTTTCACGCGCCACCCCTGCACGTGCCCGCAGTTGGCGGCGAGGACGGCGTTGACCGGATCGGTCGCGACGTACGAATTCGCCGAGATGACCTGCACCACGGCATCGACCCGGCGATCGGTGTCGCCGATCTTGACCAGCGCCCCTGAGAACGCGTGCCGCTCCTGGAGCGTCACCCGGACCTGCGTCGTCCCGACCACCAAGCCACCTGCAGCGTTAGCCAGGTCCTCCAGCACGTACTGCTGGAAGTCCTTGAAATCAGTGCCCTCGGGCCGCACGAGCGTCCACACCAGCTTGTCCCCGACCGTGGCCGGCGACGCGTGGCCGCCACCCCCCGAATCGGACGCAACGTCCACGGGCGACATCGAACCGCCCTCTTGCCTCATCATGGGTCATGTCCCCCAGTTCCAATGCCGGCGCCCCGACGCCGACGCATGTCTTTGTGCGATGCGTTTGTCTCGGACACTAAGTTGGTTGCTGATACCCAGGACTCCATCCCTCCACATTTCGGGCGATGCCGTTGCCTCTATGACCTCAAGGGACGATGGCGATCCGGGCCGCCGGTTCGGGCGTTGCCTGGCGTCGATACAGCGCGCGCTCGAGGGAACGAAGAAGTCGGTTGCGGGTCTCGACCGGGCTTATCAGCTCGTCCTGGCCGAAACTCTGCGCCATTCGATAGGAAGCCTCGACTTCTAGCTGGCGCAAGCGTGCCGCTTCCTCGATGTCGGAACCCCGGGCCCGGCTCATGGCGGCTGAGCCCATGGCCCCCATGGTGGCGCCGGGGAAGGTGAACGTGGCCGATTGCCCGTCGAAAGGGATCATGCCCATGACCATCGATCCGAAGCCGTAGGCCTTGCGGATCGTAACTGTCAATTTCGGCACCCGAGCCTGCGTCTGGGCGGCAAACATGCGCGCGCCACTTCGAAGGATGCCCTGCTGCTCGGAATGGCTCCCTGGCATGACTCCGGGATTGTCGGCAAGGAAGACAAGGGGGAGGTGGAACGAGTCGGCGACGGTGATGAAGTGAGAGGCCTTGTCGGCGCCATCAGAGTCCAGTGAGCCGGCAAGGACCAGCGGCTGATTGGCCACGACCGCCACCGGGTGGCCCCCGAGCCGGGCCAGCGTGCAGATGAGTGACTGGCCGAATCCGGGCTGCACCTCGAAGCAAGAACCCTCGTCGAAGACGAGCTCTATGACGTCGTGCATGTTGTAGACGCGGCGACCGTTTCGAGGGATTATGTCAAGTAGTTCGGGTACCAGACGGAAGTCGTCGTCGCCATTCCCGACACTCATCGGATAGGACCATGCGGACGACGGGAAGTAGCGCAGGTAGGTCCGTACCATGTCGAGCGCCGCCGTATCGTCAGGGGCGACGTTATGGACCAACCCGCTGGCGACGGCGACGTTCGGGCCGCCTAGGAGCGTGGGTCAGAACCCG
>PMLV01000026.1 GCA_003160635.1 Acidimicrobiaceae bacterium
GGTATTGGTGCTCGCCGTTGCGGCCGAGGCCACTAGCGGCAAGGTCCCCACAACTAGGGTAAGAGCCGCCAGAGCGCCTAATCGGAGGCTCATGCGCCTCGCTTTTTGTAATCTTGAATCCTTCAAGGTAGACCTCTCTCTTTCTTGTGCGCTCTTCAGGAGACGCCGCCAACCACACAAAACTTCACTGCGCCGGGCCGAAGACAGCCGTGCCCCTTTGCCGAAGCAGAACCAACGCTGGCCAACGCTAGGGGCAACGGGCAGCGCACGCCTCCGCCAGAAAACGTAACTTTCCTGGCCCACGTTGACGAGGTCAAACCGCCTGATCGGGTCCCTTGTGATCTTCGAGGTACATTTCGGGGGGCGAAATCGCGGCAGCCCGCTTCAGTGGCTGGAGATCTGCGGGAACACTGCCATGCGACAACGGCTTCTATACTGGCGCTTCTCGGTGAGGTGGCGCTGGCGGCTGCAACGGTCGGTCACGTTGACGATTTGATGACAAAGCCCCTGATGTATTGCCCATGGCCAGCAGCACGAGCTATACCAGACAAATGCCCCGGGGATTGAAGGAAAAAGTCGCGGCCGAATGGCCGGAGATGAGGAGCGCCCTCATGGACCTGGTTTCCACGGTGATCATGCATCCAGAAAACGGGATGGATTGGTTCGTCCTCTGGTGTCGGGAACATGTGGAGACCGTGGCCGAGATCGCTGCAAACTGAACTCTGACCAGCTAGCCTCGATCATTCTTCCGTCCTCTGACGAGCGGCCTCCGGCGCTACAAGTTGCTTCTCTGACCCGTTGATGGCGTCATGAACGCACCGGGGACGCCAAGGTTCCCGGTCGCTCGTTTGATCTGGTGATGTCACGCCCTGCGGAATCGCTTCGGGGTCGGGCGCCCGGGACCCGCTCCGCTATGGGAAGGCGGCGCGTAGGCGAGTGAAGGCGGTGGCGAGTTCACTGGCCCAGGGCCAGGTTTCGTCGAGCCGCATGATGAGCTCACGTCCGCGGTGGACCAGTACGGCGGCTACGTGCAGGACGCGGTAGCGCATGGTCTTGGGTTCGGCCTGGGCCAGTGCACCGTCGAAACAGGTCATTTGGCTCCAGGCCAAGAGTGCGCCGGCCATCACCGAGACCGCCACCCAGGCCTCGTTGGCGCAGAAGCCGTCGAAGGGCAGGTTGGAAAGTCCGCACGCCTTCCAGCAACGCACCCGGTCTTCGACGCGGGCGTGGCCGCGGTGGCGCAACTCGAGACTGGCGATGTCGTCACCTTTGGTGTTGGTGATGAAGCAGGTGTGCCGCCAGCCGGCATGGGTGTCGAAGGGCGAGAGCTGGGCGCCCGGATGCGGGCGTTCGCGCCGACAGATCACCCGCATGTCAGCGGGCCATCCCTTGAGCTCGATGATCTCGGTGAGTTCGATGACTTCGGCGCCGTCTCGGATCCCCCCCTCCGAGCTCTGTCGCTCGCACCCAGTCCTCCTCTTGGGCCAACAGCAAGGCGTCACGCACAGAACCGCTGATGGGGAAGCCAATCGAGTAGTCAAAGTTGGCGTCGGTGAGCGATTGGACGAAGCGCTGCGAGGCCCCGGCCGAGTCGGCCCGGACCAAGATGGGGTGGACCACCAGTGCGGGGTCGTCGTCTTCTTCGTGGCCGAGGGCGTACTCGGGCGGGACAGCCCGGACCACCTGCTCGAGGAGTTCGAGGTGGTCGTCGGTGTTTCCCGGCGCCGCGTTGCCCGGACGCAGCATGGCGCCCAGGGGCTCGTTGGTGTTGTCGCACCACACCGCCAATGGATTGAACCCGAAGCCGCGCTTATACGTGGCGGCGTCCTCTTTTTCCGAGGACACGTTGACCAAGGTGGAATCGAAGTCCCAGATCATCGGGCCGACGGGTGGATTCGCCGCCCACACGCGCGCACGGGCCTGGGCCAGGGCAAGCGGGATCGCCCGCAGCTTGAAGACAGCCGTGGCGTGCACGGCGCGCCAGGCTGTCGCCACAGACGCCACCGGACCGAAGAGATCCTCTTGTTCTCTCAACGCGGCGATGTCGGCCAAACAGTCCGCGCCGTCGGCGATGGCGACGGCCAGGTGAGTGAGGACGACACCGGGATCATGGGTGTGCCAGGAGATCCCGCAGTCGGACATGGCCACCGACATGGCCTCGGTCAACCCAGTGCGATCAGCCAACTCGGCCAAGAGCGCAGCACCGGCATGGCTGACCAAGTTCTTGCCGTCGGGTATCACTTTGGCGCGACGGACCGAGCGACTACGGTGCACTTTCAAGGAGCTCTCCTCCTGGTGGATTGTGTTGCTGTGGTAACAAGCATTCTTCCAGGCAGGAGAGCTTTTTACGCGGACGCGCGCACCACTCGTTCAGTGGTCGGACGAATTATCGAGGCTAGGCCACCACCACTCCGACACAGGCGGTGGGTTAATGGTTAAAACCCCCCTCCGATACGCTCAGCTCCACATGCCCTGAGAGCCGTGATTTGGTGGTCGGATTGAGCGATTTGCCAGTCCCAACAGAACGTCAGCATGACACGGTTGGTCCAATGGACACCAACACGCCAGATCGTGACCACGCAGATCGGTAATCAAATGGGTGATGTCCTGTTGTTCGATTAACCAATGCCGGTACAGCTCCACTGCAGGCGCTCGATCGCGAATGACCTCGATGACTTCGCTGTCAGCCGCCACGCTCATGGGA
>PMLV01000295.1 GCA_003160635.1 Acidimicrobiaceae bacterium
GCACCGGCTCCGCCCATTCGGGCCTCCAGCACCTTGCGCGGCACTTTGCCGGGGCGGAATCCCGGCACGCGGATCTGTGAGGCCAGCGTCTTGACGACGTCTACCAGAGCTTTGTCGAACTCTGGCTCGTCGATCTCGACGCTCAGGCGGACGAGGTTTCCCTCCAATGGTTCGGTGGTGGCACGCATCACGAATTGCACACTCTACTGGTCGACTCGAAGGACCCGGCACCGCGCCGGCCCCGGACGATCTCGGGAGCCCCCGAAGCACCGCGCCCGGAGGCGCCGGGACGGGCTGCGGCACGGCTGGGCACGCGGCAACGGGGTCAGGTTGGGTTGGGCGGGCACTCGGGGCGGGCGGTCAGAACATGAAGTTCATGGCTTCGAGAATCGTTCTCCCGAGGGCCGCGTCCCCGTCCACCACGACCCCACCGGCGGCCTCCAACTCGCCCGCCGATACCCGACCACAGCCCAGGCGGACGAAATCGATGCTCGACAGGGCCAGGGTGACCGTGGGAACAACCCCCGCCGCCGCCGGCCGGGCCCGACGTCCCTGCCACGGCGCAACCAGCTGTTGGCGCCGGCCCGCTCGCCCCTCTTTTCCTGGTCCTCTCCTCCGGCCGCCGACTCGCCCCCCACGTTCCTGAGGCTAGCCGTGCCCCGCCTGACCGGGCCTGAGCATCCCCCCCTTCTGCAAACCCCGCCGCTAACTTTCGAAGCAATCCGGGGGCTCACCGACGGGCTTACCGACAAGAGGAGTTGGCATGGCTAATTACGAGGGCTACTGCGTGAAGTGCCGCGAAAAGCGTGAATTCGACGGCCAAGAGGTCGAGCTGGCCAATGGCCGCCGTGCCGCCCAGGGTCTGTGCCCCACGTGTGGGACGAAAATGAACCGTATCTTGGGCAAGAAGAAGGACTGACGACCTCCCAGGTCACGGCTGGATGGTGCAGACAGCGCTCTCACGGAGCCGGGGGAGGACGGCAGGTCGCGAGGTGATCAGGGGGGCGGGGGGGCGTTGCTGCCGTAGGCCACGCTGAATCCGTTGGCGGTCAGCGTCGAAGGCGTTGACACCTGCGTGCCGCTTTGGACCATGACGACCTCTTGCAGTTTCGTGGTTGAGCCCGAAAACCCCAGGTCGCTGAACGTGACGACCGGCGAGAACGGCGCAAGCGTGGCGACTTTGCCGCTCACGGTGAGCGCCTCGAGGATCCACTCGGCCGTGGAGGCGGGCCCGCTGTAGGTTCGATCGGTGGTGAAGCTCTCCCCGTTCGTGTCGTCGGTCAAGGTGATGCCCCAGTCGGTCCCGCTGATTTGATCGATGGAAACCGTCACCTGATCCCCGGGTTGGATCTGCACGCTCGCGATGTACGTCTCTGCAGCCGGGAGGATCTCCCACCATGGCTGAATGATGAAGCTGTCGGGATTGTTGGGATCCGGTGACTCGTTGAACCCTGCCTGAATGAGCGAATTGTCGCCATTTCCCCCGTCGATCCCGACCCATTCGGACATCTGGTCACCGCGCGGGGTCCCCGGGGAAAGGGAAGGGACGCTGAACGTACCGGTCACCGACGTGAACGGGCCGTTGAGCTCGACGTAGCCGGACCAGTTCGACGAAAGAGCCGTGGTCGTCGATGTTGAAGGCGGGAAGACGGCTATCGACAGGATGGCCGACGCAGCCAGCGGCGTGGGCGACGTGGCGTCGATCGCCTGCACGGTGAAGGTGGCGCTGCCCTGACCAGTCGGCGTTCCCGTGATCACCCCGCTGGGCGAAAGTGCCAGCCCGACCGGCAGGGAACCGCCGCTGAGCGTCCACGAATAGGGGGCGGTGCCACCGGCTGCAACGAGCGTCGCCCCATACGCCGCCCCCACAATGGCGTCCGGCAACGAGGTGGTCCTGATCGAGAGTGGCGCCAGCGCCACGGAGATCGAGAGTGTCCCCGTGGCCGTGAGGGGGGTGGGCGCCGTGTCATCGGTCACTTCCACCGTGAAGGTGAAGGTACCCACCGCAACCGGCGTCCCCGAGATGATCCCGGCGGGCGAGAGAGCGACGCCGGACGGCGGGGATCCCGATATGAGTATCCAGGAGTAGGGGGCCGTGCCCCCCGTGGCGGACAACGTTGCGGAATAGGGCGATCCTTGCGCCGCCAAGGCCAGCGGGGTGGTCGCAATCGACAAGGGTGCCGGAGATTCCCCACTCGGGATGGAGGGTGGGAGAGGGGCGAATCCGACAATGGGCCTGTTCAAGGCCGTGCCTACGGTCGACCCATCGGGGGCCGCGTCACCAAACGAGTCGACCGCGCCATTGCCGGCGGCGAGCCAATAGCCCTGGCCGTCAGAGGCGGGCGACACGGCCACGATGTCGCCGAGACGAGCATTGGCGCCCGGTGCCGACCCGAAGAACCCGGCGGCGCCGAAGGTGAAGATCCCCCCGTCGGAGGCCACCAACCAGTAGCCCCTGCCATCAGGGGTGGCCGCCATGCCGACGATGGGCGCATTGAGGTGCATGGCTCCCGTCGATCCGAAGAACCCGGCATCGCCGAAAGTGAAGATCCCTCCGTCGGAGGCCACCAACCAGTAGCCCTTGCCATCAGGGGTGGCGGCCATGCCGACGATGGGCGCATTGAGCCTCATCGACCCGGTCGAGCCGTAATAGCCGGCATCGCCGAAGGTGAAGATCCCCCCGTCGGAGGCCACCAACCAGTAGCCCTGGCCGTCCGGGGTGGCGGCCATGCCCACGATGGGCGCATTGAGGTGGATGGCTCCCGTCGAACCGAAGAACCCGGCATCGCCGAAGGTGAAGATCCCTCCGTCG
>PMLV01000285.1 GCA_003160635.1 Acidimicrobiaceae bacterium
CCTGGAGTGAGTAGCCGAGTTTGTGTAAGAGGCGCAGCACCGAACGCGAGGACACCTCGAAGCCTTGGCGCACCAGTTCGTCGGCCAACTTGGTCGACGACTTGGACGTCCAGCGAAGCTTGGACATCGGATTGCCCCTGGTCTCGGGGTAGACGAGCTCATCGAGCGCTTCGAGCAAGCCCGGCTGGATGTCGAGCAGTGACTTGTCACCACCGCCTGGGGCGCGCAGGCGAACCGATGGCTCGATACCGGCTGCGACCTCTCCCTCAGCCTTGATCACGGTATTGCGGCTCATACCCGACGCGTTGGCCACTGCGGTCTTGCCGCCACGCCCAAACATCTCCGCCGCGGCTCCGGCGACGACCCGGCGCTGGACCTCGTTCATGTGGGGGCTGTACCACTTCGAAGAATCGCGCGAGGCCGTCGTCGGTAACCTCCACATGGCTATCCTACTACGCGCGTATTAATCAGGCGTGGATCCTAACCCCTCGAGAGACCATGCTGGAGACGACGTACACGGGTCCTTTTAGCGGCCCGGATGATCGCGACCAGGCGGACACACCTCCCGGATGTGTGGCATAGGGATGTTGATGGATGTCCCGAGGTCAACTCGTCGGGTTGCCACCTCCACCCCGCGCTGCGTCTTCATCGTCGTGGCCGTAGGCGTGCGCTTGCGCGTCCTCGCTCGCCGGACTTCACAGCAGTCAACC
Source organism: Acidimicrobiaceae bacterium (assembly GCA_003160635.1). Classification (GTDB taxonomy): domain Bacteria; phylum Actinomycetota; class Acidimicrobiia; order Acidimicrobiales; family RAAP-2; genus Bog-473. Next base: position 711 of record PMLV01000285.1, read on the forward strand.
AACACCCCAAAGACAAAGGAGTTGCATGAAGTCTGATCATCAACGGCGTCCGCACCGATACCCATGGCCGGTCGACCTTTGGATTCCTGACCACGGATGGATTGCATTTGCCTGCATGAAGCCCAGTTGGCTCGCACTATCCATAGAACACGCAAATACGCATGGTGACCTACTTGAACCCGTATCTCGATGGCAGGACGGATTGGCCGGGGCCACGATGGTCGGTCTGGAGGCGCTTGTCGACTTTCCACCTGGGCCAAGGGACAGACTGGACGGAGTGCTCCTGCTAATAGCTGAGCTTGTTGAAGAAGGTCTATTGGCTCCCACTCATACCTTTGGGAAGGGTCAGCGTAACTTCGTCGCCACCGAGGCTGGAGTAGCTCAACTAGGGGAGCCGGAGTTGCCCGACGTGGGGCTGACTGACCCCCGGTAACCGAACCCGACTTCCGAACCCCATTGTGTTGCATCAACCATTCACACCCAACAACGAGCAGGTGCTTTCCCTCATTCCTGAGGATCTATAACAAGCGAAGGAGTAATTAAGTGACAGATTTCTTCACGGAACCTCGTCCAGGGCGTTGTGATCGCCGGCTGGTCGAGCTGACCCCTGGCAACGCATCGACGTCTGAGGAGGTCGCCGTTTCCTTACAACCGGCCGCGGTGAATCCCGGCGTAGAAGTGGCTGCATTTAGCCACTACACCCCTAGCCATTGTCCCCGCTGCGGGCGCAAATGGCGGCACTTTAGAAATCGGTAACGACCGTTGGTCCTTCTGCGAATATCACAAAACGCGATGGTGCGTGGTTTCGAATATCTTTTCGTCGTGGCCCTCTCACTCGGACGAGAAATGGGGACGCAACGCCATGAAGTTAGCGCCATATGAGAATGTCGGGTCAGGGGTCAATTGGCATTTGCTAAGAGCGGGCAAGGAACCACCAGGTTGAGGCATTCTGGAAGGGTTGGGTAGGAACACCCCTACGTGCGTGGGGAGGACGTGGATATCTCAACGTCGATGGTTTCATACACCGGAACACCCCCACCTGCGTGGGGAGGACTAGGTCGTGAACGTTCCGACCCCGGCCTCAACGGCGGCGGTGCGCGGGACCGCCGCCGCATGTGCCGCCCCAGTCGGAAGGAATACCACCGCAGGTCCGACGGTCAGAATTACGGCCGCAAGAAATGAGGTTAGTCGTGTGGATCGCGTCATTCTCAGTGCTCCCGTCAACCACGTGGAGGGTGACACCGAGAGGACGTATGCCGAGGTCGAAGCTGGTGCAAACCTCTTCTCCCCTCAGATCCTGCTCCTCATGTCACCGTGATGTTGTGAGTGACCTTGCCTCCGTCGGGGTTGGTCACGGTCAGGGTGTAGGTCCCGGCCGTCGTGCTCCCCGGGATAGTGATGGAGACCCCGAAGGTCGTGGCCGTCTGACCGCTGACCGCCCCGAAGGTGGCTCCGGGGACGGTTGACGTCACGACCAGGCCCGACTGGAATCCCGATCCGTTCACTGTCACCGGGGTGGTGGCCCCGACCGCCGGCTGCGGTGTGATCGAGGTGATCTTGGGGGCGGCGTCAATGGTCAGACAGCCGGAACATGTTACTGAACCACCCGGTGTCGTCACAATCACATCACTGGGCGCAAGGGGTGCGGAATTCGAGACGGCCACGACCACGGAGAGGGTTTGCGAGTTGACGTACTTGACCGACCAGGGCTTGAGTCCCGAGTTCGAGAAGGTCACCGTTGGAGCGAGCGTGAAACCGGTTCCGGTTATGGTAAGCGTGTCCATACCGTGTTGGCCTACGGCCGTGGGGCTGACGGTCGTTATCGTCGGCGAGGGGTCAGCTGTGACGGTCAGGCAGCTCGAGCACTTTCTTGATCCGCCGTCCGGGTTGAGCACGGCGACGTTGTAGCTGCCGGTCGACACGGATGAGGGAACCTTCAGCACCGCAGTCAATTCGGTAGAGCTGACGTACGTGGTCTGCGCAGTGATTCCGTTGGCGTTGGTGACCTTGGCGCCGGGTTCGAAGTTACTTCCGGTGACTGTTACCGTGCTGATCTGGCCTTGGGCGACGTCGTTCGGAGATACCCCGGTCGGAGCCGGCGGAGGTGGTCCGACGGTGAGGCACGCTGAGCAGTAGCCGATGGTTGGGCCTGGCTCCACGACGGTTACGTTGCGCGAGCCGAGTAGCGTCGTGCTGCGGGTAGCAACCGTTACCTGCAGAGTGGTGCTGTTGACCACATCCACGCTCTTCACCGTCACTCCGGTGTTGGATACGAAGACGGTTGGTGTACTCGAGAAGCCGGTTCCGGTAATCGTGAGGGTTTGAGACTCATTCTCGTGAAGAGTTGAGGGCGAGATACCTGTGATGGTGGGCCCGGGCACAGGGACGGTATAGGCGGTCACGCCAATCGTGGGAATGCCGGAGACGAGCAACTGGTTGTTCACGAATATCGGCTGGGAGAAGAGTGGCGAGTTGTATGTCGGAATGTATCCGAGGATGTTGCCATTACTAGCGTTAATCAGGTAGACGCCGAAGTTGTCGGTCGTGTCTGCGAAGACCTGGGCGGCGATGACACCAGCGCCGTCCTCGGTCGGGGTCCCGATGACCCCGCCGGGAAGTCCGGTCTGCCACATCGGTTTTCCAGTCGCCGGATTCAGTGACTGGATCGAGCCTTGGTCGGTGACACCGTTGATGGTCGATGTGTTGCCAGCTTCGATCAATTGCGTGCCATTCCAGATCGCTGCCGCGTCGCATTGTCCGCCTTGGGTGTAGGGGGCAGTGATCTCCTGCTGCCAAACAGGTCCGGTGCTCAAGCTACTCTGAGCGAAGGCGTAGTAAATGCCATTCTTATTGCAGGCACCCACCATCGGCGTGGACACACCCCCGATTGTGGCTATGAACAACGTCGGGGAACCACCGAAGTCACTGTCCGGAATTCGCCCGGCAGCGGGGGTCTGCCACGAGTCGAGTACGGCGAGGTCCGACCCACTCAACCGCACGACGGATTCGTTGTACAGCGGTTGCCCGGTGCCATTGCCGTTTCCCGTGGTGACAACGATCGATCCGTCGGGAAGCAACGCTGGACTGCTCCACACGCTGCCACCCACCTTGCCGGTCGGGGTGCTGTACCACTGGGCTTCGGTGGCACCGGTCGACTGGTTGACCTCGACCACCCCGCCGGGGATGAGCGGTTGATCGCACTCCGATGAGACCCCGATGTAGACGTTTCCGTTCGCGACCAATGGCGAACCCCACGCGTAATAGTTGTTGATCGTCGTCGAGGGGATTCCTACTAGTGCTTGCCAAATGACCGCACCGGTGGACGCATTGAGCGCGTACAGGTAACCGTCGGGTCCGTTCACATACACGGTGAGAACTCCGCTGACAGGATCCGGCTCGACGGTTGCCGTCGAAATGATCCCGTTGTATCCGGCCCCGCACGTCGTTCCATTCACTAGGCCGAGAAACTGCGACCACAAAACGGACTGGGTGGCCATGTTGACGGCGTAGAAGTAGCCATCCCGGACGCCGACGTACATGATCCCATTGACCACTGTCGGCGTCGCGCGGATGCCGGTGGAGCCGGGGTTCGGGCTTGCCGGTGGTATCCAGCGCCACGTAGGTTGGATGGTTGACGCATTCGACGGAGTGATCGCCGTGTCGTTCGGATTGTACGAACTGTGCGTTGGGCCATAAAGATACGTGGACCAATTGTCGGTGGCGGCACTCGCACCCGCCGTTCCCCGAACAATGGTCAACACTGACATCAGAACCACCACGATTCCGACGCTCAGCACGAATGCACCACGATTCCGACGACGTGACGTATTCTTGGACACTGTCCACCCTCCGCTCGCCGCCTGGCAGTAGCTTACGGTCCCGAATCCTACACGGCGCGTCGGTGGTGAAGGTCGCCAGCACCACGTGCTTGAGGGCGGCCTTGTGGGCCGGGTCGCGCACCACGTAGCCGCCGCCGGGCACATAGCCCTCGGACAGTGCCTTGGCGGTGTACTTGGACACCGTGCCCCGGTCGACGCCGAGGCTTCGGGCCACCTCGGCCTTCTTGCGGCCGGCCTTCCAGTGGATGAGGATTTCTACGATATTGACCACTCTGAATGTTCTCCTTGTCATGGGCGCTCCCCGTCTCGGTTGACGAGGTCGCGACTAAGGGCCCGCCGCGATTTAGATCGAGCGATCGCGATGGCGCTGACCAGCGCGAATGGACAAGCAATCGGACAAGTTGTTTGGCGGCGAGTCCTAACCTCGATCATTCTTCCGGCCCCCGGAGTAACGGCCCCAGTTTTCTCAATCGGCATTCCGAGTCAATAGCGGCGCCGTGACCGCATCGGTGACGTGAAGGATCCATCTCGCTTGATTCGTCTGTTGGTGTCACGCCCTGCGGGATCGCTTCGGGGTCGGGCGCCGGGACCCGCTCCTCTATGGGAAGGCAGCGCGTAGACGCGCAAAGGCAGTGGCCAGCTCACTGGCCCAGGGCCAGGTCTCGTCGAGCCGCATGATGAGGTCACGCCCGCGGCGGGCGAGAACAGCGGCCACGTGCAAGACGCGGTAGCGCATGGTCTTGGGTTCGGCCTTGGCCAGTGCACCGTCGAAACATGTCATCTGGCTCCAGGCCAAGAGGGCGCCGGCGATCACCGAGACGGCCACCCAGGCTTCGTTGGCGCAGTACCCGTCGAAGGGCAGGTTGGCCAGTCCGCACGCCTTCCAGCATCGCACCCGGTCCTCGACGCGGGCGTGGCCGCGGTGGCGCAGCTCCAAAGCTGCGATGTCGTCACCCTTGGTGTTGGTGATGAAGCAGGTGTGGCGCCACCCGGCACAGGTGTCGAAGAGGGAGAGCTGGGCGCCCGGGTGTGGGCGCTCGCGCCGACAGAGCACCCGTATGTCGAGGGGCCATCCCTTGAGCTCGATGATCTCGGTGAGTTCGATGACCTCGGCACCGTCTCGGATTCCTCCGCCGAGCTCGGTGGCGCCCACCCAGTCCTCTTCTTGGGCGAGCAAGAGGGCGTCACGCACAGAACCGCTGATGGGGAAGCCAATCGAGTACTCGAAGTTGGCGTCGGTGAGGGACTGGACGAAGCGGTGCGAGGCCCCGGCCGAGTCGGCCCGGACCAAGATGGGATGGACGACCAAGGAGGGATCGTCGTCTTCTTCGTGGCCCAGCGCGTACTCGGGCGGGACGGACCGGACAGCCTGCTCGAGCAGTTCGAGGTGGTCGTCGGCGTCACCGGGCGCGGCGTTGCCCGGGCGCAGCATGGCGGCGAGAGGCTCGTTGGTGTTGTCGCACCACACCGCCAACGGGTTGAACCCGAAGCCGCGCTATACGTCGGGGCGGCGTCCTCCTTCTCTGAATGCACACTCAATAAGGTCGAGTCGAAGTCCCAGATCATCGGGCCGACTGGCGGCTTGGCGGCCCAGACGCGTTCGCGAGCCGCGGCCAGGGCAACCGGGATGGCCCGCAGCTCGAAGACGGCGGTGGCGTGCACGGCCCGCCACGCTGTTGCCACAGAGGCCACCGGGCCGAACAGGTCTTCTTGTTCTTTCAGCGCGGCGATGTCGGCCAGGCAGTCCGCACCGTCAGCGACCGCTATGGCCAGGTGGGTGAGAACGACACCCGGATCGTGGGTGTGCCAGGAGATGCCGCAATCCTCCATGGCCACCGACATGGCTTGAGTCAACCCGCTGCGATCAGCCAACTCGGCCAGCAGCGCCGCGCCGGCATGACTGACCAAGTTCTTGGCGTCGGGTATCACTTTGGCGTGACGGACAGAGCGACTACGGTGCACTTTCAAGGAGCTCTCCTCCTGGTTGATTTTGGTTGCTGTAGCAACAACCATTCTTCCAGGCAGGAGAGCTTTTTACGCGGACGCGCGCACCGTTGGTTCAGAGGTTGGACGAATTATCGAGGTTAAGCCTGGTTCCACCGAAAAATACCGGTGACGCCGCGTCCTGAGATGTGACCATACGCGGAAAATGCCCTCTGTGTTGGGAAGATGTGACTCGCTGAAGTCCACACCTACCAACAACAGAAAGGCATCTTTCCGGTGCAGAAACTTTCTCACAATCCGACGCGCCTTGGGGTGACCTTCGATGACGACCGTGCGGTCGCCGGAGCGGGGCTGGCGCTGGTGGCCACCCTGTCCAAGCAACTCGGCACCTTCAGGCTGGCCAACGAGCTGATCGACCTCGGTGGCGTGCCTGGTCACGCAACGCCCGGGCGCAAGGTGCTCACTCTCATTCACGCCATGGCGGCCGGCGCCGAGTGCATCGACGACTGTGATGTGTTGCGCTCGGGTGCGACCGGTCGAGTTCTCGGACACGGCGTGATGGCACCCTCGACGCTCGGCACCTTCTTGCGGGCCTTTCACCTTCGGGCACGTCCGACAACTCGATTCCTTGAGCGAGGCGTTGCTGGCCCGGGCCTGGGCGGCCGGGGCGGGACCCGGAGAATCTCCGATGACCATCGACATCGATTCGACGATCCAACAGGTCTACGGCAAGGCGAAAGAGGGCTCGGGCTATGGCTATACCAAGGTGCTCGGCCAGCATCCACTGATCGCCACCCGGACCGACACCGGCGAAGCCCTCCACATCCGACACCGCAAGGGATCGGCCAACACCGGACGCGGAGCACCGCGCTTTGTACGTGAGAGGATCGGCCGGGGTACGCCGGGCCGGGGCAACGGGTCCGCTGACGCTCAGAGCTGATTCGGGGTTCTTCTCCAAGCACGTGGTGGCGGCCTGTCGGGACCACGACGTGCGCTACTCGATCACGGTGAACCTGAACAAGGCCGTGCTCAGAGCCATCGAGGCCATCGAAGAGGAGTGCTGGATCCCCATCGACTACACACTGGGCGGCCAAGCCGAGGTGGCCGAGTGCCCCTATGGCGACGGGCACCGTCTCGTGGTGCGCCGCACCCGCCTGACCGGAAAGCAGGCTGAGTTGTTCCCCTCCTGGCGCTACCACGCCTTCATCACGGACCGAGAGGGAACAGCGGTCTTCCTCGATGCCGATCACCGCCGCCACGCCGTCGTCGAACTGGCCATCCGGGATCTGAAGGATGGAGCAGGACTCTCGCACTGCCCCTCGGGGGACTTCAATGCCAACGCGGCCTGGGTCGTGCTCGGCACCATCGCCCACAACATGCTCCGCTGGCTGGCCGCCCTCGGACTCGGCCACGACGGTCCCATCGTCGCCAAGACCATCCGGCGCAAGTACATCGCCGTTCCCGGACGGCTCACCAACAGATCGCGCCGCGTCCAGCTCCACCTTCCGACCGAGTGGCCCTGGGCGACGCAGTGGTTGGCCTGCTTCGATCGTCTACGCGCCCTGTCGCTTCGAACCTGAGCCACGCGCTCAGGGGTGGTCCGCCCAGGCCCAGCCGCCCCCAGTCCCGATCTCCACCACAGACCCTGCTGAGTCACGCCCAGAATCGGCGGCGCACCTACGAAGCGACGTCGGTGGCGTCCGAACACCAGCAAAACCGGTCAGCTGAAGGACTTCCGCTATTTTTCGGTGGAACCAGGTTAAGTCCTTAAGACGACCACTTCTATCCGGCCCTCGTTTGGATCTGAGGGTAGTTGAGCGCTACTGGAGATGACTCGTTCCTCTGTTGGTTCTCGACCGACTGGTCGGCGCTAGTCCTCGGGCGAAGGCAGGTATCGACAGTTGTCGTTGTCATCACGGTCACCTTCGGTTCCATCGCCAGCAGGAGCATGGTCGGGGAGCGGTGCAGCCTCATCCTCGGTTGAGTATTCGGGCGACGCTGGGGTCGAGCCGCGTATTGAGCTGGAGAACATCTTGACAAAGACCTCGTCCTCATTGCCTAGCCCGAACGGTTCGCGCAGAGTAGCGAGGGCTCGCTGACAAACGACATCGATATCGGGAGACGTCGTCGCCTGAACGTCGATCCAGTTGGTCAGATACGGTCGAATGTGCCATTCCCAACCAAGCGCGAGGAGCTGCTCTTCTTGTTCGCGGGTCCAATGATGCTCTTCAGGGAGGTAATGGTTACTGACCGTTTCAGTGACCAACGAGCCGTCCTCAAACGCGAGGGCCTGCCAGAAGAGGTGACGGCGTCGGTCATGCTCGATGATCAAAATCCATCGCCCCGGTCGGCGGCACAGTGACTCCAGGAGCCCTTCCAGACCTTCGCTAAGGGCAGCGAGCGTGGTCGTCCACTCGTAGTGACCATTACCCTCAGACAGGCCCAAGGACGGGGATATGCAGTGTTCGCGTTGCTCGGCCAGGACCTCTTCGGCGCGGGTCAGCCAGGCGTCCAGGGACGCGATTGCTTTCGACGGCATTCGGTTACCTCCTCATCGAACCTGGCATTGCCACCGTGCCCCGAGGGTCGGTTGGCGGAGCGTCAATGGGCCAGGACCCTCGACTCCTCTGGATGGGTTACAGCACCAAGAAAGGCGATTGGTGGCGTCGGATCACCTGTCCCCGTACGGCACCTCGGAGGCATGCCCCACTTGCCTATTGCCC
>PMLV01000177.1 GCA_003160635.1 Acidimicrobiaceae bacterium
GAGGTTTCTACTGAGTCAATGCGCTTGGCCTGCCTTACGATCCTGACCGGGTATCCTCGAGACGAGGCGGTCGCTTGGGTCCGCGCCAACTACTGTGCCGAGGCTGTCGAGACCGCCGATCAAGAAGCGTTCGTCGTCGAGCTTGGTGGGCTGACACTCACCCTTGTCTCCCACAGGACCGGTCCTGAATGTGGGTGCAGTAATCGGTACGAGCACCGGTTCCCGGCGACCTGTCAAGGATCGTCTTGTGGTGACCATTTGTGTTCTCCCAAATCCCCCAGACCCTCTCAGTCGCCGTTCCCGAATCGGTCACTCCGGATACGCCTGGCACTCGCGCGCACCACTTCACCGTGTCGTCTTTGACCATAGAGAAGTCCAGGCTGAATCCCGGTCACACCAGCAGCAGCGCTACTTAAGTGCCCGCATGTCGGGCCAACCGCGAGGTCAGGTTTTGTGCTGGCGAACGACTTCCTTGGCTTCCAGACGTAGACCGGCAGCGGTGCGCATTTCGTCTTCGAATTCCGCATAGCGATCCTTGCCTCGCTCCTTTGCGGCGTACATCGCAAGATCAGCGTTGCGCAGGATTTCGTCACCTACCAGGCCGGATGCATCGAACGCGATGCCGATGCTGACTGTTACCGAAACTTCGTGCGATCCCTATATTCAGAGGAGTTCGAAAGGCTGCCAGTATCCTGTTGGGTCCAAATACTCGATGCGCCGATTGACCTGCGGCTTCTCGAGAAAGAGGCGGTGCGGTGGCACCAGAGTTAGGCAACCTCGACGAGCCTCGATCCTCCCGTCTCACCGATAGTACCCACACGCTGGCGCCTCGTGAAGCTCCAGGTCAGGGCACTGAACGAATAGATGGACCCTACAGGTAATAGGGAGTCCTCGGCCCCATGCACCACCAGCAGCAGCGGACCTGCACCGAACTCGTAGCGGCCGTCGGGGTAGGACTCAGGGTCGCCACAACCCCCAGAACGTCGCCCACCTCTTACAGCTCACCCGCATTTGGTGAGTTCAAAGCACCAATATTGGCATGTTGGTATAACCGATTTGGAAATCAGAGGGCGGCATCAGAGAACGTGATTCATCTATCTCATAGCTGGGAACGCGACGAAGTAGCTCCTCGAGCAACACGCGTCCTTCGAGCCGCGCCACATGGACGCCTATGCAGAAGTGAAGTCCGTGTCCAAAGGCAAAGTGACGCTCCATCGAGCGGTTCCAGATGAACTCGTCTGGGTTGGCGAATTCGCGCTCGTCACGGTTTGCGGAGGGAATGAGCAGGAATACACGCTGGCCGGCCCGGATCTGTGCTCCCGCAATCTCAACGTCCAGCGTCGCGGTACGGCCAACGTGTTGCAACGGGGCCCCGTAACGCATCGTCTCCTCAAAAGCAAGGCGGCAGTTGGTCGCTACATTCTCGCGCACTGCGGCAAGTTGGTCGGGCCGGCGCGACAATTCGAGCAAACACCGCGCCACCACCTTCGGCACCGTCTCGGTACCCCCGCTCAAAACCGTGAAGAGCTGTACCGCGATCTCATCATCGGTCAAGGCTCGGCCATCAAGCTCGGTGGAGAGCATCCCGTCAATCGCCGCATATCCGTCACCGGTCGGACCTTGGATTCGACGGTGCGCAACCACGTCAACGAGCATCATGTGCAGCTCTAACCCCGCACGGCCGGTGACGGCATCTTCAACAGCACCCGGAGGCTTGCGCCGCAAAGCCTGGTTGACCAGTTCAAGGATACGCGGCGCAAGTTCGATCGGCAGACCCATCACGATAGCCATCACTCCGGCCGATACGACCCCCCCATAGTCGGTGTAAAGATCGAACTCACCTTTGGATACAAGCTCATCGAGGCGCTGACGCGCGAGTGTGCGCACCTTCTCCTCAAGCAGGCCAACGGCATGGGGGCGAAGTGGTGCAACGAGTCCCTGCCGTAGTGCGGTCTGTACAGGGGGATCGATCCGTGAGAATGACGGCATCGGGTCGAGGGGTTTCCGTGCCGGCGCACCCGCGTTGCGCCGTGCTAGATCCGCGGGGTTGTAGACGGGCCCAGCATCCATCACGAACCGCTCGCCGTCTTCGCCTACCTCCCAAACGTCGTCGAAGCGAGATAGTGCCCAGGCGTCGTACTGCGGCAACGGATACGCAGGGTACCGCTGGCGCAGGACCCTATAGAGATCAGTCGGGTCTCGCAACGCCTCCTCGGAGTACGGGTCGTATGCAAAGTCAACCGGCGTGTCAATCGTCATTACCATGTCGGTTCTCCTACCGGGGATTTGGCTCCAAAATGCAGAGCACGTTGTTTCGGGTACGTGCGGCGTATGAACAGCACTGATCGTTGATTTTGCAATTTCTGCGAATCGGTCGGTCCCAATCTGGCCGTCATCCTGCTGGCGGCACTCAGAGCACTGCGATTGGATTGACCGGAGAACCGGTCGCCCCGGGAATTATCAGTGGGGCAACCGTAACTTGAAACTCCCACCGGTTGAGTTCGGCACAGAGCTTGGAGATTGGCTCCAAGTTGGCGTTGTCCACCAATGGCAGGCCCATGTAGGGAAGTGCTATGGCATGCACATGCAAAGCGATGGGAATTTCGTGCTCCGTCGGATTAGGGATCCACGACTGGGCAACGAAGACTTTGCACACCAGCGGTCTCCCATTCGGGTTTCTGAGAGTATGCGGATCGTGATCGAAGCAGTCGTGGTGACGTCGGACCGTTGGCGGTTGTGGCGTGAGCTCAGGCAGGCCGCACTGGCGGAGGCGCCAGCCGCTTTCGGCTCGACCCTGGCGGAATGGAGTGGAGCTGTGGATACCGAGCAGCGGTGGCGCGCCCGCCTCGAGGATGTGGCGTTGAACCTCGTTTTTGACTTTCGATGGCGAGGCGGCGGGCATGGTGAGCGCAACCGCACTCGAGGCCGATCGCCCGGCTGAGCTGATCTCCATGTGGGTGGCGCCGACTGGCCGGGGACGCGGCGTCGGGGACGAAGCCATCCGGCAGGTCGTCGCATGGGTCCGCGAGAACTTCCCAGCGACTGATGTCGAACTGTCGGTGAAGACTGACAACATCCACGCGATTCGCCTCTACGAGCGCCATGGGTTCCTCGATGCTGGTCCCTCCCATTACGGCCCTGACGAAAGGTTGATGCGTCTTTGAGGGATGGTCATCCGGGGACCAAGCCGATAGACCACTCCGGGCCGTGGCTGCCTAAGGTGAGAGCCGCGGGCGCATTGTGGATGTAAAAATCGGGAGGGCCAAGCGAGATGCAGAAGCAAGCAGGACAAATCGTTCGACGGCTCGGAGAGTGCGCGGCGGCTGGCGCTCTTGTCGCCGTACTCCTCGCCTTCGCGATGCTCGTCCCCGCCCAAACTGCAGATTCGGCAACCAACATTGCGCCGACCGTGACGTCGGTGTCCCCTTCAAGTGGGTACAGCTTGGTGGCCCAAGCTCCCGAGCCCCAACCAACGGTAACCATCACTGGAACAAACTTTGACGGCGCCACTTCCGTATCGTTCGGAACGTTCACGCCATCTTTCATGGTGGTCTCTTCGACTGAGATCGTCACCTACTCCTCGGGGATCACAACGGTGGGAACTGTGGATGTGACCGTAACGACACCAGCAGGTACAAGTGCCACCTCTCCATCGGATCAGTTCACCGTGCTCGCCCCGCCCGTTCCGACAACGCCACCCGTTGTGACATCAATTTCCCCTTGAACGGTGCCGGCGGGGGGTGGGGAGCCGATCGTTGTTAACGGGTCAAACTTCCTGTATGTCACCTCGGTACAGGTTGGCTTAACCAGCGTCGTTGGATTTGCCGTGGGCTCCCAGACAGATTTGGAAGTAACGCTGCCGGCCGAACCGGTCGGGACAGTGATCGATCTGACCGTGACAACCCCGGGGGGCACAAGCGCCGTCTCTCCTGCCGACCGGATCACCTATGTCGTGCCCCCGCCACCACCACCTAGCGGTGGGTACTGGGAGGTGGCGTCCGACGGAGGTGTCTTCAGCTTCGGGAATGCGGCATTCTACGGATCGATTGGTGGCACACGCCTCAATGCTCCCGTGGTGGGCATGGGGGTCACCCCCGACGGCGGCGGCTACTGGCTCGTCGCTAGTGACGGTGGAGTCTTCAGCTTCGGCGATGCCAAGTTCTTCGGCTCGACCGGGGCGATCCACTTGAAAAAGCCCATCATCGGCATGGGGGTGACCTCCGATGGAGGGGGGTACTGGCTGGTGGCCAGTGATGGCGGCGTCTTCAGCTTCGGCGACGCCCCTTATTTCGGTTCGCTGGGCGGTACACAGCTCAACTCGCCGATTGTCGGCATGGGTGTGAGCGCGTCCGATACCTCAAGCGACGGCTACTGGCTGGCCTCCGCCGACGGGTCCGTTCATGCCTTCGGGGCAGCATCCAGTCTTGGATCGATCACCGGTCCCCTTTCGTCTCCCGTAGTGGGGATCACGGGCGACCCGAAGGATTTCGGCTATTGGCTTGTGACATCCAACGGAGCGGTCCTCTCCTTCGGCGAGGCCTCCGACGAGGGCTCCGCCGCTGGCCTGCCCCTCAATAAGCCCATGGTTGGATTGGCGCCGCGCTTTGACGACAATACGAGCACCTTTGCGTATTGGGAAGCGGCGTCTGATGGCGGCATCTTCACGTTCGGCAACACCCCGTTCTACGGATCGACGGGCGGGATGCGGCTCAACGCTCCGATCGTTGGCATAGGAGCCACGCCTCAAGCACTCGAACCGTTCGCTCCGTAGACCGGACGACGATCGTTGACCGGGCACGCTTTCCCTCGGGATGAGCTACGGCTGGGGCGCTCCCAGTAGCAGGTGACCCCCGAACGTCGATGACTCTCGTAGAGGGAGGGGCGCGGCCGACCCTTCTCCACACCGGCTTGCGCTGCAGCGACCTTGTGAGGCTTCCGAGGTTCGTCATCGGGGCGCGCGGGCGCGTGGAAGTACGGTTCGTCGATCGGTGGCATCAGGGAATGCAGGTTCGTCATGGGCGTGCCCACGACCGAGAGCGCGCCTAGGGGACGGAGACGTGACCTCGATCGGCGCCCGAAGCCAAGGGTCTTCGAGAATTCTTTTCTCGTGACGTATCCCTGGTCAGGGCAGCTATCTGGCGAAGGCTCGCTACAGGCACGCCTTGTGCCGGTCGCATCGGCTCTATACGCTTTCACTAACCCCTTAGTTGCAGTAGCGATTAGTGAAAGGAGGATGAGTGATCGAGTTCCAGCTCGACACCGCGTCGGGTGTCGCCACCTACCTGCAGCTCGTCCAGCAGGTCCACCAGGCCCTGCAGCTCGGCATCCTCGAGCCAGGAGACCAGTTGCCGACGGCCCAGCAGGTCGTCGCCAAGTTGGCGATCAACCCGAATACCGTGCTGAAGGCCTACCGGGACCTCGAACGCGAGGGCTTGGTACGCCCGCGACCGGGCCAGGGCACGTTCGTCGTCGGGACGCTCCCTCGTAGCGATCCCGCCGCCCAGGCCCGCTTTCTCGATTCGATGACCACCTGGCTGCGCAAGGCCCGTGCCGCCGGCCTTGGTCCCGACGACATCGAGGCGATCTATCGCATCGCCGTTCGCAATTTATTCGCGGAGGGGGTGGCGTGACCGCCGTCATCGCGACGGACGGGCTCGGCAAGCAGTATGGACGGAAGTGGGCACTCCACGACTGCACGCTGACCATCCCCGAAGGCAAGGTCGTCGGTCTCGTGGGGCCGAATGGGGCGGGCAAGACGACCCTGCTGCAGCTAGCCGTTGGGCTTCTCGCACCCACGTCGGGGACGATCACGGTGCTCGATGGACGCCCTAACGACGGCCCAGCACAACTCGGGAGGGTCGGCTTCGTCGCCCAAGACACGCCGACCTATGGCGGGCTGTCAGTAGCCAAGCATCTGCGCATGGGTGCCTACCTCAACAAGAACTGGGACCGAGAACTCGCCGAAGGCCGGATCGAACAGCTCGGCCTCGACCCGCGGCAGAAGGCGGGATCGCTCTCCGGAGGCCAGCGGGCCCAACTCGCGCTCACCTTGGCCGTTGCGAAGCAACCCGAGCTCCTCCTCCTCGACGAGCCGGTGGCCAGCTTGGACCCGCTCGCCCGGCGCGAGTTCCTCCAAGGGCTCATGGAAATCGTGGCCAAGCACGACGTCAGCGTGGTGCTGTCCTCACATCTCATCGCCGATCTCGAACGAGTGTGTGATTACCTCGTCATTCTCGTCGCCTCACACGTGCAGCTTGCCGGCGAAGTTACCGACCTCCTGGCGGCGCACCACCGATTGTCGGGACCCCGTCGGGACCCGCGCTCCTTGCCCGCGAACCAAGAAGTCATCGAGCAGAGCCACACCGACAAACAGAGCACCTTTCTCCTGCGCACGAGCGAGCCGATCCTCGACCCGGCATGGAGTGTGAAGCCGGTCACGTTGGAAGATCTCGTTCTCGCCTATCTGAGCAATCCTGGCCGCGCTGAGCGCGTGCGTCAGCCGGAATTCGGAGTCGTTCGATGATCCGCTTCACCTGGATGCAATTTCGTTTCCAAGCCTTCGTGGCCCTCGGCGGACTGGCGATCGTTGCCGTCGTGTTGGGGTTAACCGGTCCGAGCCTCGTCCACCTCTATGACACCAGCGGGATCACTACCTGCAGCGCACATGGCGACTGTTCGGAGATCGCCAACGGGCTACTTTCTCACGACCGTTTCCTCCAAGACGTCGGTACGGTGTTGCTCGTCGTCCCAGCACTCATTGGACTGTTCTGGGGGGCGCCAATGGTCGCCCGAGAGTTCGAGACTGGAACCTTCCGCCTTGTATGGACCCAGAGCATCACCCGAACCCGCTGGGTGGCCATCAAGATGGTTGTTGTTGGGCTGGGCAGCATGGCAGTCGCCGGACTGCTGAGCCTCATGGTGACGTGGTGGTCGAGCCCCCTCGACCGCGCGAACCCGAACCAGTTTTCGCAACTTTTCGCCGAGCGAGGCATTGTGGCGATCGGTTACGCCGCATTCGCCTTCGTACTTGGGGTCGCTGCCGGGCTCCTGATACGACGGACGCTCCCCGCCATGGCGACCACTCTGATCGGCTACGTGGTCGTTCGGCTGGGCGTGACCAAGCTCCGACCGCATTTCCAAGCGCCGGTGACCCTCAAAGAGAAGTTGGCAACGGGGGCTCAAGGTGTCGTCAAGAGCGTTCCAGGTCCGGGAGCCGCCCCGCCCCCGCATCCGGGTGATTGGGTACTGTCGAGCAACGTCCTTAGTGCGTCAGGGCAGCCCTTCAACCAGGCCAAGCTCAATTGCTCTGTCTTGGTCACTCCGGGGACCAAGTCGAGCGCATCTTCGGACGTGAGCGCCTGCCTGGCTCGCGTCCGAGCGTACTCAGCGGGACTGCGAGAGGTTGTCAGCTTCCAACCCTCATACCGCTATTGGCCGTTTCAGTGGTACGAGACGGCGATCTTCATCGGACTTGCCGCCATCCTGGGTGGTTTCTGTTTCTGGTGGATACGCCGGCCCGCTTCGTAAGTCGTTCGAGTCCATTGGACAGAACCTCTACAACCGCCACTTCGCCCAACAACTCCCCCGCGCCGCACCCTCGGAGACCACGGCGTCTCATGGGAGGAGCCAGGCCGCAAACCTGCACGGCCCTGCGACCCTCTGTGCTACGGATTGCAACTCCCCGCTAGCGGACCGCGAGAACCGCCGGCTCCTGCGCAGGGGCAGAGATCAATCCCTGCCGCGCAGCACAGCCGAAACGCAAGGTTGACGACCTGATGCATGACAGTTCGCGTGCCGTCCGATTGGGCTGAACACCTCCCCGGCCGGCGGCCGACAGCGGAACGACGTCCGGCACAGACGGGACAGGGCACTCGCCGACTGAGGTCATCACCGAGAAAGGATCCGCCATCGGCGACGTCGGGCCGTCTATCGTGCGACGTCAGGGGATCGACCGAAGGGAGTCCTTTATGCCGGGCGCCTATCCGCTGACAGTCGATGTTCCGCCGGGACCGGCACAGATTCCGCCAGTCAAGGTCCTGACTAACTGGCTGATCTTCATTCCGCACCTGATCTGGGTGTACATCCTCAGTATTGTGGCCTTCATCGCGGCCATCGTGTGCTGGTTCTCCATCTTGTTCACCGGCACGGCACCGGAGAGCCTGAGCGAGTTCATCGCCGGTGTTATGCGCTATCAGTGGCGAGTGGTCACCGGCCTCTTCGAGTGGGCCGAGCCGTATCCGACCTTCGCGCCGATCCCGCAAGGGTTCGCCGATCCGGGTGGCTATCCGGCAGTGTTGAACTTCACGCCTGTCAGCGGGGAGCGCAACCGGGTCACTGTGCTGGTCCGGATCATCCTCTGCATCCCGCAGTTCATCGTGCTGTATTTCCTCAACATCGCCAACGAAGTTTGTCTTCTCATCTCGTGGTTCATCGCCCTATTCACCGGGCAATGGAACCCGTCACTGAAGAATTTCTGCATTGGCGTGTTCCGGTGGCAGCTTCGGGTGGGGTCGTACGTGCTGCTGCTGCACGACGAGTATCCGCCGTTCAGCCTGGAGCCCTAGGAACGAACGGAGTCCGGTAGGCGACCCCCGGCACCTCAGAATCCGCCCTTCGCTGGTCTTTGAAAACTGTGTGAGGGTGCCCGCAGGGGATCCTCTTACGCAACCAATCGGATCTGAGCCGCGGTTTTGCG
>PMLV01000228.1 GCA_003160635.1 Acidimicrobiaceae bacterium
GGGGTATGGCCAGGTCAGCGGCCGCGCGGACGTCCGGGTGCTCGTTGAGCACCTCCGCGATCTCGCGTGGATAGACGCTGTTGCCGCCACGGATGATCATGTCCTTCTTGCGGTCGTCGATGAAGAAGTAGCCGTCCGCGTCGATCTTCCCTATGTCGCCCGAGTGGAGCCAGCCGTCGCGAACCGTCTCCTCGGTTGCCTCCGGACGGTTCCAATACCCCTGCATGATGTTGTGCCCGCGGATCACGATCTCGCCCACGTCACCCTGGGCGACCTCGCCACCGTCCTCGTCCACCACATTCATCTCGACGCCTTCGATCGGAGTTCCGATCGAGCCCGGCTTGCGCTCGCGATCAGGGTGATTGAACGAGGCCACCGGAGAGCTCTCGGATAGACCGTAGCCCTCGAGAATCTTGCAGCCGAAGGCTTCCTCGAAGCCGCGCATCAGCTCGACGGGCATGGCCGATCCCCCTGAGACGCAGATCTCGAGGGAAGAGGTGTCGTAGTCCGCCCGGCCGGGGTGGTGGAGCATTGCCCCGTACATCGTCGGTACGCCCTGGAAGACGTTCACCCGGTCACGCTGAATGATCTCGAGCGCCATGCCCGGATCGAACCGGGGTATCAGGGTCAGCAACCCCCCGCCGCCGACCGTTGCGTTGAGCCCGCAGGTCTGGCCGAACGAGTGAAACAGGGGCAGGGCTCCCAGCGTCACCGCGTCGGAGCCGAGCCCGAACAGCCCTCGCACCGCCTCGGCGTTCCGGCGCAGGTTCTCGTGGGTCAGCTCGGCTCCCTTGGGCTGCCCGGTGGTGCCCGAGGTGTAGTGCATTGGCCTCGTCAGCGGGTAGGGCGCCAAGTCCGCGGGCGGCCCCTCGGCGAGGCGCGACAGCTCCGACTCGTCCATGAAGGTGAGGGACGGTTGGGCGTCGGCAATCAGCCGATCGCGTTCGGGTACGGTCAGCGTGGCATTGAGCAGGACCGGGATCATCCCGCGCCGTGCCGCGCCGAGCACGGCGCAGATCAGGTCGGCCGACGACGGGAGGCAGAAGACCACGCGATCACCCACCCCGCAGCCACGCGCCCCCAGTGCGCCCGCCATCCGGCGTTGACGGGCTTCGGCATCGCTCGCCTCGAGTACCTCCACGGAGACCGCGCCCTTCCTCACGCGTCCAGCGTACCGATCACCGCGGCGGCCGCCCGTGAGACGATGGCGCTCATGGCCCGTTCGGACGCTGAGACGGCGAGCGCGCTGGTCGCGCGCGCCCGCCGGATCGTGGTCCTCACCGGCGCCGGTATCTCCACCGATTCGGGCATCCCCGACTTCCGCGGACCCGACGGGGTGTGGACGAAGAACCCCGGCGCGGAGAAGGCCGCGACCCTCGAGACCTACCTGCACGATCCCGAGGCACGACGGCGCGCCTGGCAGAACCGCCTGACCTCCCCTCTGTGGGCGGCCGAGCCCAACGGCGGCCACGCCGCGCTCGTCGCGCTCGAGCGAACGGGTCGGCTGGACACGCTCGTCACCCAGAACATCGATGGCCTCCACCAAAAGGCCGGTTCTGACCCGGCCCGCATCATCGAGATTCACGGCAATTCCTTGGAGATCGTGTGCCTGCTCTGCGACCATCGCCAACCGGCGGAGCCCGTCCACGACCGCGTGCGGGGGGGCGAAGCCGACCCCAGCTGCCAAGAGGTACGCGAGGACGGGTCGGCGTGCGGTGGCATCCTGAAGCCGGCCATGATCAGCTTTGGCCAGAACCTCGTCGCACGTGACCTGCGAAGGGCTGAAGCGGCCGCCGCGGCGTGCGACCTGTTGCTGGCTGTGGGATCGACGCTCGCCGTCTTCCCCGCCGCCGGCCTCGTGCCGATCGCCGCCCGGTCCGGCGCAGTGGTGGTGATCCTCAACGGGGCCCCGACCGACATGGACCCGCTGGCCGACGTGGTGGTCAACGGTCCTATCGGCGAGCTGTTGCCGACCCTGGTCGCGCCATGTCAATGAGCGACTGGGGCCTTTCGACCTACGGCCAGCCGTGCGGCGCCTGCGCCTTCGACTGGGCCCTCCCCCTCGATGACGCTGCGCCGACCATGTCGGCGATCGCAGCCTCCTACGGCGATGTCCTCCGCGGCGCCACCGGTCGCGAGCAACATCGCGACCTCTCCTGGACCAGCGCCGCCTATGTCAGCCACGTCGGCGACAACTTGCGCATCTGGACCGAACGCCTGCGGGGCGTGGCCTTGGGGGCATCGCGCCGGGTTGGCAGCTACGACGAGAACGAGCTCGCACGCGCCAGGAACTACGACGCCATTCCGCTGCCGGCGGCACTCTGGTCGTTGCGGCTCTCGGTTGCCGAGTGGCTGAAAGCCGTCGACGACACGCCGAGGAGCGGGACCGTGCTCCTCCATCCCGAGCGGGGGGCAATGGATTTGCGAGAGGTCATCGTGTCGAACATCCACGACGTGCGGCATCATCTGTGGGACATCGAACGCACGCTGCGCTGGGAGCCGTAGGACCACCCGTCGGCCGACGCCGGGCAGCTACGTGCCCTCTGACTTGGCCTTCCGTCTGGGTTTGAGGGCAAACCACCAGATGCTGGCCATCGTCCCCAGGATGCCGACGGTGGCAGCCACCGGCTTCACGACTTTTCGGGCCCCGGTCTTTGCCATGGGTGCAGACACTACTGCGCCGCGTTCGCGCGGGAGGTGGTGCGCTCGTTGCGGTAGCTCGTGGCCGCCGCCACGAGGGCGGCAAAGGGTCGGGGGTCACCGGCCTCCTCGGGGTGCCACTGCACCCCGAGTACGAACGGGGAGCCGGAAAGCTCGACCGCTTCGACGACACCGTCATCCGCGCGCGCCGTCGGGATCAACCCGGCGCCCAGGTCCTTGATCGCCTGGTGGTGCGAGCACAGCACGGTGGTGCTCGACCCGAAGACCGCCGACGCGTGGCTTCCAGTCGTGGTCGCCACCTTCACCTCACCGAACACCAACGGAGCACGGCGGTGCTCGTCATGCCCCACCACATGCGGCAGGTGCTGGTGCAGCGTGCCCCCCAGCTCGACGTTGAGGATCTGGCAGCCCCGGCAGATGGCCAGCACAGGCAGATCCACCTTCAAGGCCTCCGCCAGCAGTGCACGCTCGCTCTCGTCGCGCGTCGGGTTGACGCCGGCCACTTCCGGCTCGGCCGTCTCGCGGTAGGCGGCCGGGTCGACGTCGCCTCCACCCGTCAGGACCAGGCCGTCGAGAAGGGCGATCACCTCCCCGGCGCCGAAGCCGGGCCCGGTCGGGGCGGTCCGGAGCGGGGGGAGCAGGAGCGGGCGGGCCCCGGCGGAAGCGACGAGCTCGTAGTAGGACTGCGGTAGAACTGCAGATGTGCGTTCCCAGCCGCCCCAGGCGACGTGGGCGACATAGGTCGAGATGCCGATGAGCGGGATCACCACCACCAGCGTACAAAACGGTTGGACGGATCCCTGCGGGCACGCCATCATGCGTCATGCCAGGACTTGAGTTCATCACCACCGGAATCGCCGACGGATCCATCGACACCGTCATCGTGGCCTTTCCCGACATGCAGGGACGACCGGTGGGGAAGCGGGTGACCCCGGAGTTCTTCACCAACCACGTGGCCGTGCATGGGATCGAGGTCTGTGACTACCTGCTCGCGGTCGACGTCGACATGAACCCCCTTCCGGGCTACCGGTTCGCCAATTGGGACTTGGGCTACGGCGACATGCTCTGCCGACCGGACTACGCCACCGCCCGCGCCATCCCCTGGCTTCCGGGCACGGTCATGGTGATCGGTGACCTTTCGGACGACGAGGGCGTCCCGGTCGAGGTGTCGCCGCGCCAGATTCTGCGCCGGCAGATCGCCCGCGCCGCCGAGCGTGGCTACCACGTGCTGAGCGCCACCGAGCTCGAGTTCTTCCTCTTCCGCGACACCTACGAGGAGGCGCAGGAGAAGCAGTGGAAGGGCTTGACGCCGCATACGTCGACCATTGAGGACTACCAGTTGTTCCAGACGTCGCGCGAGGAGTACATCCTCCGGCGCGTCCGCCAGGAGATGTGCGCCGCCGACATCCCGGTGGAGTTCTCCAAAGGGGAAGCCGGTCGTGGCCAGCACGAAGTCAACGTGACCTACGCGGGCGCCCTCGAGACCGCCGACCGCCACCTTGTCTTCAAGAACGGGATCAAGGAGATCGCGGCGCAAGAGGGCCGGGCCGCCACGTTCATGGCGAAGTGGACGATGGAGGACGTCGGATCGTCATGCCACGTGCACAACTCCCTGTGGGACAGTGCCACCGACACACCGCTGATGGGCGATGCGTCGCACCCGACGGGGCTCTCGACGCTGGGTCGGCAGTTCCTGGCCGGCCAGCTCCACGCGGCACGGCAGTTGGCCTGGTGCGCCGCCCCGACACTCAACTCTTACCGGCGCTACGTGCCGGGGAGCTGGGCCCCCACCGCGGTGGTCTGGGGCGAGGACAACCGCACGTGCGGCTTCCGGGTGGTCGGCCACGGCGCGGGGCGCCGGATCGAGTCTCGCGTCCCCGGTGCCGACGTCAACCCCTACCTGGTGATCGCCGCCTGCATCGCGGCCGGGCTCTATGGGATCGATCACGAGCTCGAGCTCCCCGACGGCTACCCGCGCAATGCCTATGACGCCACCGACGTGGCACGCATCCCCTCCACCCTGGTCGAAGCCATCGACGAGTTGAAGGACTCCGAAGTGGCGGTCGAGGCCTTCGGCGCCGATGTGCACCATCACCTCCTCAACACGGCCCAACAGGAGTGGGAGGCGGCCAACCGGCACGTGTCGGACTGGGAACTGGCCCGGAACTTCGAGAGGATCTAGCGGGCGGCGGTTGCGCCGATGCCGGGGTCAGTCCCCGTTGCCGCTGATGCGCCGTCGATTCAGGCGCTTGTGGATGCCTCTGGTCTTCTCATAGAGGCTGACGAACTCTTTGAGCCGGGGGGCGTAGACCTTGGCGGCGTCCTTGTCGGGCTCATAGACGGCCTTCACCGCTACCATGGCCGGGATGTCGGCCACCGCGATGTGCGCAAGAGCCAGGTGGGTGAGCAGTCCCGCCCCCCGGACATTGGCCAGGACGGGCTCGTCGATCTGGCGGATGGTGCGCCCCATCACGTCGGCGTGGATCTGGGCCCACAGGTCGGAATTGGCACCCCCACCCACGAAAGCCAGGGAATCGAAGCGCCTCTTCGTGAACTTCTCGACCGCGCCGAGCAACCAGGCCGAGTTGAGCGCCACGCCTTCGAAGACCGCCCGCACCATGTCGGACCGGGTGGTGGAGAGCGAGATGTTGTGGAAGCCGCCCCGGATGGTGTGGTCGTCGACCGGCGAACGCTCACCGTTGAGCCAGGGGGTGAAGAGGACTCCCCGCGCCCCCGGCTCGACCCCGGCGGCCATGTCGTTCAACGTCGAGAGGACATCGCGTGGAGGCGCGCCGCCGGGATCGAGCGCATCCCGGGGGTACAGGAGATTGTCCCGCAGCCAGGTGAGGCAGGCGCCGCCCGTCTCGTGCTCGTCGGCCACCAGGTAACGACCGGGCAGGCCCGAGGGGATGGACGCGATGTTGGTCAGGACGTCGGTCTTCTTGAAGGGGACGTGACAGCTGATCCAACTGGACGTCCCGATGTAGAGGTGCCCCTCGAAATCCTCGACGGCGCCCGACCCCACGGCGGCCGAATGGAGATCGGCGGTACCGGCGACCACCGCGGTGCCGGGAAGCAGGCCGAGCTCGGCCGCGGCCCCGGGCGTGACACCACCGAGAACGCTGCCCGTCGGAACCAGGTCCGGCAACAGGCTCCGGTCGAGCCCGGCCAGGCCCAACAGGCGGTCGTCGTAGGCCACGGCGTCGATGTCGCGGTTGTCGGTGACCCAGTGCAAGGTGATCGAGTCGTGCGACGCCCGCGCCAAGCCGGTGAGACGCAAGTTGAGATAGTCGACCGGTTCGAGGAAGACTGCCGTGGCGGCATAGACGTCGGGACGCTCGTCACGCAGGAAGTGGATGTGACCCACCGGGTCCTTGCCCGAGAGGCTCGGTATGCCGCCGCTGCGCCGCACCCATGCCGCCGCCTTCGCGACCGAGTAGCCCTGGACGTTCACCGTCCCGCGCACGACGCGCCTCACCGCATTGGCGCCGCGCGAGTCCATCCATATGATGGAAGGCCCGATCGCCCTTGCGTCAGCACCCACGGCCACCGTTCCCGACCATTGCGCCGTGCATCCGACGCCCACGATCTTCGCCGGGAGGACGCCACTCTCGGCTATGGCGCGCCGCCCGGCCGCCACGATGGCATCCCACCACTCACGGGGCTCCTGCTCGGCGCCGCCGTCGTCCCCCAAAGCGAGAGCGACCCGTTCGAAGGCGTGGGCGGCGATGCGACCCGTGGCGGACACGACCGCCACCTTGGGGCCGCCGGTTCCGAGGTCGACCGCCAGGACGTAGGTCTCGTCGGCGCCTGCCCCGGTATCGGCGGCCCTCAGGGGCGTCGGTGCCGCGGCGGGCAATGTCGGCCCCGGGGACGTGCGCATGGCAGCGAAGCGTACCGCCGCCCTTTGCGCACGACCCGGGCCGTGCTGCGTTGCTACTCGGCCAGGCCGGCTTCTGCTTCCAGCTCGATCTTGACCTTGTTGCCGACGACGACGCTGCCGTCCAGGAGGGAGTGGTTGAAGCTCACGCCGAAGTCGCGCCGATCGATCTCAGCGGTGGCGGAGAAGGCCACCACGGTCTTGCCTTCCTGCATCGACGGGCCCTCACCCAGGTACTCCAGGTCGAATTCCACCGGCTTGGTCACACCGCGGATGGTGAGGTCGGTAAACAACTTCCACTCGGTGTCCGTCACCCGCTTGAGCCCGGTGCTCTTCAGGGTGATGGTCGGGTAGTTCTCGGCATCGAAGAAGTCGTTCGTGCGCAAGTGGTCGTCACGCATGGACTGGCTGGTGTCGATGCTGGCCACCTTGGCCTCGGCCTCGAACGTGGAGTCCTCTGGGTTCTCGGCCACGGTGAATGTCCCTGAGAACTCGGCGAAGCGACCCCGGACCTTGGTCCCGATCAGGTGACGGGCCACAAAGCCGGCCTCGGCATGAGCAGGGTCAACGGTGTACGTTCCCGGCTTGGGGAGAGTGATTGTTTCGGTTGGCATGGCGTGCCTCCTAATGGCTTGTGCGGTACTTTACAGTATAATATCTGACTAAGCAGATACTTGTCAATCAGGCAAATGGCGGATCCTGGTAACGTTGAGCGAAATTGAGGGAGCACATATGGGCACCGTGAGATTCCCCGAGCAGGGCGAACGCGATGAAGCACAAGGCGCCCCCGACGGGGGCACCTGCGGTGTCCTGGGCCAGATCGACGACGAGCGGCTGGCGCTCATGGGGCTCCTCGTGCGCTCCCACCGACGGCTGGCCGACCTGCTCGGACGCGAGCTCGAGCAGTCGGTGGGCATCCCCCTGATCTGGTTCGACGTGCTGATCCACATTGGTGGCGCCGACGAGGGTCGTCTGACGATGAGCAAATTGAGCACAGAGGTGGCACTCACCACAGGTGGCGTGACCCGGCTGGTGGACCGCATGGTCGAGGCCGGCCTCGTGGCCCGCCAGAACTGCCCGTCCGATCGCCGCAGTGTCCATGTCGTGCTCACACCGGCCGGCCAGTCCACGTTGGGCCACGCCATCAGCGAGCACATAGAGGGGATCGACCGCCACCTCTTCGCGCCCCTGGACGACGCAGATCGTGCCGCCCTGGCGGTGGCGCTCTCGAAGCTTCTTCGCAGCGGCTGCTGAGCGGACACCCGGGGCGCAACGCCGAGGTCGGCGCTACCCCACCCCGCCGATCTTGTGCAGCCAGGCCCGTGCCGCAATCGCCCCTTCGTCGGTCTCGAGCTCGAGGACGGTTCCCTCACCCTCACCCGGGCCGCTCGTGATGGAATCGGCCAGGACCTCGCGGGCGATGTAGTCGAAATGTCCCTCAATCATGTCCAACCCCTCGAGGTGCAGGCGGACGTGATCCGCGACGTCCAGCCCGCTGTTCTTTCGGAGGTCCTGCAGGAGACGCACCACCTCGCGCGCCAGGCCTCTGTGGCGGAGTGCGTCATCGAGTGTGAGATCGAGGGCCACCACCTCACCCCCCTCCCGCGACACCGCGAAGCCTTGTTGCCCGCGCACGCGGAGCTGCACGTCGTCGGGACCGAGTTCCACCGGGCCACCGGAGAGCACGAGCGTGATCGACTGGCCGGACTCGAGCGCGGCCGCAGCCGTGGGGCCGTCGAGGGCGGCCAATGCGCGCTTGAGATCCTTCACCTGTTCACCGAGCCGCGGCCCGAGCGTGCGGAAGTTCGGGACGAGCTCGAATTCGAGCACCTCGCTCAGCTCGTCGGCAACGTCGATCTCGTCCACGTTGAGCTCCTCGGCCACCATGTCGTAGAGAATGGCCGGCGCATCCGACGGGAGGAAGACGAGCGCTCGGGACAAGGGTTGGCGCACCTTGACCCCGGCTTCGCTCCGGGCCGCCCGGCCCAGCGACGTCAATCGGCGGGCCAGCTCCATTTGGCCCTCGAGCTGGCGGTCGATCACGTCCACCTCGGGCACCGGCCAATCGGCCAGGTGCACCGAATGCGTCTCGTCGACGCCGCCGAGGGCGCGCCACATCGCATCGGCCACGAACGGGCAGAACGGCGCCAGCAGGAGCGAGATGCTCGTGAGGACCTCGTGCAGCGTGGCCTGCGCGGCGAGCGTGTCCCCGGGGGCGGCGTCCGGATCGGTGCGCCAGAATCGGCGACGGCTGCGGCGCACGTACCAGTTGGAGAGGTCGTCGACCAGGCCGGCCAGCGCGGAGGCGGCATCGAGGGGCTCGTACGCCTCGAGGGCCGTGGTCGCCGTGAGCCCGGTGCTGGCCAGGCGCGAGAGGATCCAGCGGTCGAGGGCACCCCGGGAGGCAGGCGGTGGGACAGCGGGGTCCGACGGTTCGAAGCCGTTGAGCGAGGCGTACGTGGTGAAGAAGCTGAAGGTGTTCCACAGCTTCAACAACATGTCACGCAGGGCCGTGTCGATGGCCGAGAAGCTGGCGCGGGTCGGCGTCCACGGAGAGCCCTGGCTGAACATCCACCAGCGGAGTGCGTCGGCGCCCCTCGTGTCGAGAATCGTCCAGGGATCGATGATATTGCCCAGTGATTTGGACATTTTTCGCCCGTCGGCGTCGATGATGTGGCCCAGGCACACCACGTGCTTGTACGGGGCCTCGCCGAACACCAACGTGTTGATGGCCAGCAACGAATAGAACCACCCACGGGTCTGGTCGATGGCCTCGGAGATGAAGTCGGCCGGGAACTCGAAGGCCTCTTTGGACCCCGGCGTATGGGGATAGCCCACCTGGGCCGCCGGCATCGACCCCGAGTCGAACCAGGCATCGATCACCGGCGCCACCCGCCGGGCGATGGCGTCCTCGCCGCCAAGTCCCGCGGCGCGGCACGACGGGCAGTCGAACGTCACCTCGTCGATGACCGGGCGGTGGGGATCGATACCGGTGACGTCGCGGCCGCAGAGCTCGGTGAGCTCGGCCAGCGAGCTGATGCACTGCAGATGCCCCCGGCCACAACGCCAGATGGGCAACGGCGTGCCCCAGTAGCGATCACGAGAGAGCGCCCAGTCGACGTTGTTGGACAACCATTCGCCGAACCGGCCGTCACGGATGTGCGCCGGGTGCCAATCGATGGTGGCGTTCTCCGCCAGCATGTCGTCCTTGCGGGTGGAGGTGGCGATGTACCAACTCGGCTTGCCCCAGTAGATGAGCGGCGTACGGCAGCGCCAGCAATGGGGGTACGAGTGCACGTAGGGATAGCGGCGCACCAAGAGCCCGGCGTCCTCCAGGCGATCGTTGATGACCGTGTTGCTGGCCCGCACGTCCTGTCCGCTCAACCACCCGATCTCTTCGGTGAACCGCCCGTCGGGACCCACCGGGTTGAGCGACGGCAGCCCGTTGTCGCGTCCGATCTGGCGGTCGATCTCACCGAAGGCCGGAGCGAGGTGCACGAGGCCCGTTCCTTCTTCGGTGGTGACATACTCCGCCGGGACGACGCGCCACCCGTCGGCGTGGCTCGGCGCAGGGAGGTCGTCGAACGGTCGCCGGTAGCGCAGGCCGACCAGATCCGCCCCGTCGAGGCGCCAACTGATCCGGGCCGAGGCGCCCTCTCCGAGCACGTCGTCGACGAGGTCCTCTGCCATGATCAGCCCATCGACCACGGCGTACGTCAGGCCGGGATTCACCGCCACGCCCGTGTTCGACAACAGCGTCCAGGGCGTCGTCGTCCAGACGGCCAGCGCCGTGGCATCACCGAGCAACGCCGGATCGGGGTCGACGACCGGGAAGCGCACGTAGGCCGACTCGTCCTCCTCGTCGGTGTAGACGCCGGGCTGCCCGAGCTCGTGGCTCGAGAGCGCCGTGCCACACCGCGGGCAGTACGGGACGACCTTGAGATCCTCGTAGAGCAGGCCCTGATCGAAGAGCTGGCGCAGGTGCCACCAGACGGACTCGATATACGAAGGGCTCAGTGTCCAGTAGGCCGCATCCGTGTCGAGCCAGTAGCCGATCCTCGTGGTCAGGCGCGTGAACTCGTCGACGTAGGAATAGACCGATTCACGGCAGAGACGGACGAACTCCGCGATGCCGACCTGATCTTCGATCTGCTTCTTCCCGGTGATGCCCAGCTTCTTCTCCACCTCGACCTCGACGGGGAGGCCATGGGTGTCCCAACCGCCACGCCTGGCCACGTAGGAGCCCCGCATCGCATGAAACCGGCAAAAGAGGTCCTTGTAGACCCGGGCCCATACGTGATGCAGGCCCGGCATCCCGTTGGCGGTGGGAGGGCCCTCGTAGAAGATCCATGCGGGCGCACCCTCCCGCTGTTCGACGGAGCGTTCGAAGACGCGATGCTTCGCCCAGCGGGCCAGCTCGGCCTGCTCGAGGGCGACGAAGTCAGTGTCGGGGGGGACAGGTGTGAACACGCACGCTCAATGGTTGTCGCCCGGGCGGAGGCACCCGTGGCGTGGGGAAAGACTAATGGCGGGTGGACTGGGCCCCCACCCTTGTCTGCCACCGCCTCCCCGGCCACGGAATTTGCGGCCCGGAGGGAGATCTACGGCGCATAGCGGGCCGCGAGTGCGTCGAAGTGCTCTTCGTCCATGTCGAGCAGCGAACCGAGCACCAGGTCGGCCCGCGCGAAGGCCGGATGGTGCTCCTCTCCGTGCTCGGGCACAGCGATACAGGCCATGGAGGCTGCCTTGGCGGCCACGACCCCGGCCGGTGCGTCCTCCCAGACCAGACAACGGCGAGGGGGCGCGCCCAACTTGGCCGCCGCGGTGAGGAAGACGGCTGGATGCGGCTTCCCCCATTGTTCGTCCTCGGCCGAGTGGACGAGCAGGAAGTGCTGACGCAAGCCGAAGTGTGCCAAGGCCGTGTCGATGAGGCGGTATTGCGACGACGAGGCGATGGCCATGGGGAGGTTGCGTTCGGCGCACAGCGCGATGGCATGCTGGGCTCCCGGCTTGAGCTCCCCCTTCGACAAGAGCAGCGCGATGACCCGATCGACGATCGTCACCGCCACCTCGGCCGGGGTGGGGCCCGCCCACGGATAGCGGGCGTGCCAGTACTCGGTCACCTCACCGACGAACATGCCCTTGGTGCCACGGCAGCTGTCACCGGACAGCGGCACCCCGAGGTCGCCCAGAATCTCTATCTCGGCCTCGTGCCACAGGATCTCCGAGTCGAGGAGCAGCCCGTCCATGTCGAAGATGGACGCCGCAAACCCTGCCGTTCGGGGCGCGGATCCCGTCAAGCCGTCAGCGAAGCCTCGATGGCGTCGATCACCGCGGGATCCTCGGGTTCGACCTGGGGCCGGAAGCGCCCGACGACCTCGCCCGTGCCCGAGACGAGGAACTTCTCGAAGTTCCAGGTGATGTCGCCGGCATTCCCGTCGGCGTCGGGTGCGGCCGTCAGCTCCTCGTAGATGGGGTGGCGATCCTCGCCGTTCACGTCGATCTTCTCGAAAAGCGGGAAGCTCACCCCGTAGGTGGTGGAACAGAACTGCTGTATCTCTTCGTGAGTACCCGGTTCCTGCCCCATGAACTGGTTGCAGGGGAAGCCGAGCACGGTGAAGCCACGGTCGCCGTAGGTCTGCTGGAGCCGCTCGAGCCCCTCGTACTGCGGTGTCAGCCCACATTTCGAGGCCACGTTGACCACGAGGAGCGTCTTGCCTGCGTAGGCGCCGAGCGACGAGTCGTCGCCTTGGAGCGTCTGGACGGGGATGTCGAAGAGGGCCATACCGCCGAGGATACCGGGGACGGCNNCATGCACGCCGTCGTCATTCGCGACACCCGGCTGCACTGGGAGGAGCGTGACACCCCAGTGCCCGGTGACACCGAGCTCCTGGTGGCTGTCCACGCCGCCGGGCTCAATGGCGCCGACATGATGCAGCGCCTGGGGCACTACCCGGCCCCGGCGGGGGCGCCGGCCGATATCCCCGGGATGGAGTTGGCCGGCGAGGTGGTCGCCGTGGGGTCACAGGTGAGCCGATTCGCGCCTGGAGACCGCGTCATGGGTCTCGTCGGTGGCGGCGCGCAGGCGACGATGGCCGTGATCGACGAGTCCCATGCCCTGGCCGTCCCCGACTCGATCCCCTGGGCCGAGGCCGGGGGGTTCCCCGAGGTCTTCTCCACCGCCTTTGACGCACTCTTCACCCACGCGGGGCTCTCGATGGGAGAGCGCGTCCTGGTCTCGGGCGGGGCCGGCGGTGTCGGGACGGCAGGAGTCCAGCTGGCGGCCGCCGCGGGGGCCTCTGTGGTGGCCACCGTGCGCGATCCGGCTCGCCGGGAAGAGGTCGCCCTCCTCGGCGCATCCGCCGCCGTCGACCCTGACGACGTGGCCGCCCATGGGCCCTATGACGTCGTCCTCGAGTTGGTGGGTGCGGCCAGCCTGCCCAGCGTC
This sequence comes from Acidimicrobiaceae bacterium, assembly GCA_003160635.1. Classification (GTDB taxonomy): domain Bacteria; phylum Actinomycetota; class Acidimicrobiia; order Acidimicrobiales; family RAAP-2; genus Bog-473. Next base: position 12,990 of record PMLV01000228.1, read on the forward strand.
CTGCCCCACCTGGCCACCGAGGCCCGCGTCGTCGTGATCGGGGTGGGCTCGGGCGCCAAGGTGGAGATGAACCTGCTTCAGCTCATGGGGGCGCGGGCGCGCATCGGCGGGGCTACCTTGCGCGGGCGCAGCCGGCGTGAAAAGGCCAACGTGGCCAGCGCCGTGGCCGCCCACGTGCTCCCGCTGCTCTCCTCGGGCCGCATCCGCGTGCCGGTTTGCGCCACGTTTGCGCTGCCCGACGCGGGCGCAGCGTACGAGCGGTTCACTGCCGGCGGGAAGTTGGGCAAGGTCGTCCTGGTCGACCCCTGACGAACGTCAGCGGGTCAGGATGACGACACCTGCGTTGGCGCCACGGCCAACGGTGTGCGACAGCGCCACGCGGGCGCCCTCCACCTGACGGGGACCGCATTCGCCCCGGAGCTGGCGCACCAACTCGACGACCTGCCCCAGCGCCGAGGCACCGAGCGGCTCGCCCTTGGAGAGAAGCCCTCCACTCGGATTGACCGGCAACCGCCCCCCCAGCGCCGTGGCGCCCGAGACGAGCAGCTCGGCTGAGCCGCCGGGAGCGCACAGCCCGATCTCCTCGTAGGAGATGAGCTCGCGTGCGGCATCGGTGTCCTGGCACTCGACGACATCGAGATCGTCCGGGCCGAGACCGGCCTCCTCGAACGCGGCGCGGGCGGCCAGAGTGGTCGGAGCGGGAACCGAGTCATCGGTGAGACCCGACAACGGTGTGGACTCGCTCAACACGGACCCGGGCAGATGGGAGCGCAGCACGGCCCCGGCGAGGGCTATCGGTGGCACGGCCGGCCCACCCACCCGATCGGCACGCGTCAGGACGACCGCAGCCGCGCCTTCGTTGGGCGAGCACAACATGAACAGATGGAGCGGCTCGCAGATGACGCGCGAGGCCAGAACTTCCTCGGCGGAGATCTCCTTCTGGTACATCGCATCCGGATTCGCCGCCCCGTGACGACGGTTCTTGACCACCACCTGGGCCAGGTGGTCCTTGGTCACCCCCGAGGTCATGGCCACGCGCTGGGCCCGCAAGGCGAAGAACGACGGAGTGGCCGCCAGCCCCGCCTCTTCTTGCCACGGCTCGAAGAACGACGAGCGGATGATGCCCTTGGGCATCTTCTCGGTCCCGAACACAAGCACGGTGTCGTACTGACCGGCCTTGATCGCTCCGGCGGCCAGCATGAGCGCGGCACCGCCACTGGCGCATCCGGCCTCGACGTCGACGATGGGCATGCCCGTCATCCCGAGACGGCTCAGCACCTTGTGGCCCGTGGCCACTCCCCCGTAGGCGGTCCCGCAGAATGCGGCCTGGAACCCGCCCTTGCCCACACCGGCCTCGCGCAATGCAGCCCGCACGGCCTGGACTCCCATGTCGGTGGTGGAGACACCCTCGAAACGCCCAAAGGGATGGATCCCCACTCCGGCAATGACGACACCGGTCACGATGCGTCCGCCGGAGCGAAGGCGAACGTCACCACGTCGCGGCCATCTGCGTCGGTGTGCAACGGGACGATGCGCAACTCCATGGCCTGCCCGGAGACCAGTGCCGACGGGTTGCCCTCCGTCAGGCGCGCGATGACCCGGATACCTTCCGGGAGCTCGACCACGCCCAGACCATAGGGGATCTCCCCCTGATAGCCGGGCGGCGCGGACGTGACCGCGGTCCACGCCCACAATGTCCCCGAACCCGAGAGCTCGGTCGGGACCGGGTCCTCGGTCGAGCAGTAGGGGCAGGTGTCGTGGCGGGGGAAGTGGTGCGCACCGCAGACCGTGCACCGGCTCCCGAGGAGGGCCGGGGCCTCCCCGTCCGTGAAGAGCCCCTGTCGCACCATGACGCGTTCGGACATCGGCATCAGTTGGAGATCTCGACGAGCTCGAGCGCGTCGAATTCCCAGAACGCGCGCAGGGCCGCCAACTTTCCGACTCCGTTCGAACGATACGTGTAGACGCCGCGCACCACGGCCTGGTGCGTTCCCCCGGCCAGGGTGGTGCGAATGATCCCCACGTCGGCCACCTCGGCGCCACACAGGTACGACTGCTCAATCTCGAAGGTGATGGCATCGCTCGGGGCGATCACGGTGTCGTAGAACGCGGCAATGGCCTCCGGGCCCCGGTGGCCGTTTCCTTCGGGGTCGAACGGCGACGGGCCGATCGGATCCTGGACCACGGCGTCGTCGGCGAAGAGCCCGAGCCAACCATCGCGATCCTTGGCGTGCACCGCAGCGCGAGATCGTCTCCCCAACTCCCGTGCCGTCAACGTTTCCTCGGTCATGAATCCCCCTTCCTCCGTTCGCCCATCATGATGCCTTGTCCATGACATCGTCACTGAAGCGCCGCAGGTTGTCGATCTTGGCCTGCAACGCTTCGGTGTCCGGCCCGGAATCGTAGGGCCAGCGAAACCCGACGATGACATCGGTCACCCCCAACTCTTCCAGTCGCCGTACCCCGGCCGGGCTGTAGGCGTCGAGTGAGATGGCGAATACCTCGAACGGCTTGTTCTCGGTGCCATGTTCCCGGCGGAGCTCGGCCAGACGAGCCAGAAGGACAGGGAGGTCGGCGGGGTCGCCACCCCCGTGCAGCCAGCCGTCCCCGGCGACCGCGGCACGACGCAGGGCCGCCTCATGGTGCCCGCCGATGAGGATCGGGACCGGCTGGGTCGGGATCGGGCTGATCTTGATCGAAGGGATGTCGAACACGTCGCCGTGATAGTCGAAATAGCCTCCGCCCATCAGCCCCCGCAGGACGTCCATCTGCTCGTCCATCCGCTTCCCGCGACCTTTCCACGGGATCCCGCACACCGCGTAGTCCTCGGGCCAGGGGCTCGTGCCCACGCCGAGCACCAGGCGGTTGTTCGTGAGCACCGCGGTCGAGCTGACCTGCTTGGCGACCAGGACCGGGTGCCGGACCGGGAGCTTCAGGACGAAGGTGACGAAGCGGAGCCTCTCGGTCACCGCCCCCATGGCCGGAATGAGGGAGAACGGCTCGAGAAACGGCTTGCCGTCGAGGAATTCCCGGGTGCCATCGGGATTGAACGGGTACCGAGTGTCGGACACTTCGGGATAGCAGATGCTGTCGGGGACGATCATCGAGTCGTAGCCCGCATCCTCTGCGGCCCGGGCCAAGGGCAGGTAGTACGACGGATCGGTCATGGACTCCGCGTACGAGAACCGCATGGAACCTCCGACCTGGTCGAAATGAGATGGGGCACCGCCGCCGCCTACCATGCGGCTCGTGCCCGCTCATCCTGCCAGCACCGACGACACCGGGCACAACCCGGTCACCGGCGAACCTCACGCCGCGGGCGGGACACCGTTGGCCATCGATCTCTCGCTCGAAGACCTGGAGCGGGAGGCCAGGCATGTCATCGGCGAGATGGCCTACGCCTACTACGCCGGCGGAGCGGAGGACGAACGGTTGCTGGAGGAGAACGTCACGGCGTGGGCGCACTGGCAGCTCCACCCCAAGGTGCTGGCCGGCATATCCGCCGTCGATCTGGGCACAACGCTGCTGGGAACGGCGGTGAGCTCCCCGGTGGCGATCGCGCCCACGGCGATCCAAGGCCTGGCGCACGTCGACGGAGAGGTCGCGACGGCAAGGGGCGCGGCTGCACGGGGAGCCTTGATGGTGCTCTCCTCCCTCGCCACCTGCTCGCTCGAGGAGGTGGCCGCAGGTGCGCCCGGGGCTCCCCGCTGGATGCAGGTCTACATCTTGCGCGACCGGGCCCGTACGGTCGACCTGGCCCAGCGGGCCGCCGCCCACGGCTACGGCGCGCTCGTCCTCACTGTCGACGCACCCGTCGCGGGGCTCCGGCTGCGCGAGCTACGGGGCGGAGTCCACCTCCCCCACGACCTGGCCCTGCCGAACCTGGCCGGCGACAGCACCGAGAGTGCCCACGAGGGCGGGTTCATGGCGGTGGTAACCCGTGAGTTCGAGCCCGCGCTGACACCCGATGACATCGGGTGGCTGGCCGGTCTCACCTCCCTCCCGGTGGTGGTCAAGGGGGTGCAACGTGCCGACGACGCCGTGCGGTGTGTCGACGCGGGCGCGGCCGCCCTGGTGGTGTCCAATCACGGCGCGCGCCAACTGTCCGACGCACCACCGACTGCCGACATCCTGTGCGAAGTGGTCGATGCCGTTGCCGGTCGGGCCGAGGTCTATGTCGACGGTGGGTTGCGCAGGGCGCCCGACGTCGTCAAGGCACTCGCACTGGGCGCGCGGGCGGTGTTGGTCGGACGTCCCTCGTTGTGGGCGTTGGCGGCCGGGGGCGCGGATGGCGTGGCCTCGCTGCTCCAATGGTACGAATCCGAACTACGCCGGACGATGGCCCTCTGCGGTGCCGCGACGGTGAGCCAGCTCGAACGTTCTCTCGTGCGGCGCGCCCCTGGCTGGTCGTTGGACCACGGCACATGACGACGGTGGCCGCCATGCTTGCGGCCCGCGCGGAAGACGACCGGCCCGCAGTGCTCGACAGTTCGGGCACGTGGACATGGCGTCAAGCCCTGGCGGAGGGAGCCACCCGGGGGGCGTTGGCTGCCGCGCTGCATCACGGCTCATCGCACCGAGGTGGGCCCTTGCATATCGGCATCCTCCTCCCGAACGGGCCGGAATACCTCTTCTGGCTGAACGGCGCCGCGCTGACGGGCGCGGCCATCGTCGGCATCAATCCCACCCGGCGGGGCGACGCCCTGGCCGCCGACATCCGGGGCACCGATTGCGCGCTCATCGTGACCGACTCGGAGGGTGCGGACATACTGCGGGATCTGGCGACAGGCGTCGATCCCGACGACGTGCTCGTGACCGACACCGCGCGCTATCGATCACTCCTCGGTGCCGTGGCGACTGCCGACGACATCGGCGGTGCCGCCGCACGCCGTCGCATCGCCGACGCCGGCCACATCAAAGAGGATTCGTTGTTCCAGCTGATCTTCACGTCGGGCACGACGGGAGCGCCCAAGGCGGTGCGGTGCACCCAAGGTCGACTGGCGGGGATCGCCCAGGTGGCGGCTCCCGGATATGGCTACACGGCCGATGACATCTGCTACTGCCCGATGCCACTCTTCCACGGCAACGCGCTCATGGCCTTGTGGGGCCCTGCCGTCATGGTGGGGGCGGCCATCGCCGTGCGCCCCCGCTTCAGTGCCTCGGCGTTTCTCGACGACGTCCGCCGGTTCGGCGCCACGAAGTTCAGCTATGTCGGCAAGGCCATTGCCTACATCCTGGCCACCCCCGAACGGCCGGACGACGCCGACAACACGCTGAAGAGCGCGTTCGGCACGGAAGCCTCCGTGCGCGACCGCGAGCGCTTTCAGACGCGCTTTGGCTGCGTCCTCATTGAGGGCTACGGCCAGAGCGAAGGGGGTGCGACCCTCAATCCCACAGTTGGCATGCCCAAGAATGCGTTGGGCAAGCCCGCGCCCGGCGTCTCCATGGCCGTGATCAATCCCCTGTCGGGTCAGGAGTGCCCGCCGGCCCGACTGGACGAGCACGGCCGCCTTCTCAACGCCGGTGCGGCCATCGGGGAGATCGTCAACAAGAGCGGGCGGGGGAAGTTCGAGGGCTACTACCGGCAAGCGGCGGCCGAGGAGGAGCGGCTCCGTAACGGGTGGTATTGGACGGCCGATCTGGGCTATGTCGATCCGGAGGGCTTCTTCTTCTTCGCCGGCCGGGCCGGTGATTGGCTCCGCGTTGACTCCGAGAACTGCGCGGCTGGTCCGATCGAGGCCATTGTCGCCCGGCATCCCGACGTGTCCGTGGCCGCCGTCTACCCCGTGCCCGACACGGGATCGGGGGCGGGGGACCAGGTCATGGCCGCTCTGGAGCTCGTGCCCGGCGCCGTGTTCGCGCCTGTGGCCTTCGCCGCATGGTTGGCGGCACAACCCGACATGGGCACGAAATGGGGTCCGCGCTTCGTCAGGGTCTCTGACGCCCTCCCGCAGACCGCGACCGGAAAGGTGACCAAGGTCGAACTCCGGGAAGAGGCCTGGATCTGCACCGACCCGGTCTGGTGGCGGCCCTCACCCGGCGATGCCTACCGGCTGCTCTCGCCGGAGGACTGTGCCGCCTTCGCAGCCGGGCTGTCGGACCATGGACGGCCGCCTGTCGGCGCGCCCCGTCACAGGTGAGGACAAGCCGAGAGACCAGGGGCGGTCAGGCCGGCGCGCCCAAGCCGTCCCGCAGGCGCGTCCTGCTCCAGGCTTCCGTCGTCGTCGCGCTGGCCGTCATCATCGCCATCGTCCTGCGTACCTTCGTCGTCGGGACCTATCTGATCCCGTCGGGATCGATGGAACCGACGCTGATGATCAACGACCGGATTCTGGTCGACAAGCTGAGCTATCACCTCCACGGCATCCATCGGGGTGACATCGTCGTGTTCTCCACGCCGCCCACCGAGAATTGTGGTGGAGCACCGGTGGCCGACCTCGTGAAGCGGGTGATCGGCCTGCCGGGCGAAACGGTCTCGCTCGCCGATGGTGCGGTGTACATCGACGGAAAGCGCTTGCCCGAGCCCTGGTTCACCCCCGGTACGGAACCGCCGAGCACCCCTGGACCGTCGCAAGAGCCCTACGCACTGAGGCATCCGTTCGAGGTCCCGGCCGGCCACGTCTACGTCATGGGTGACAATCGGACGGTCTCCTGTGACAGCAGGTATTGGGGCCCCATCCTCGAATCGTCCATCGTCGGCAAGGTCGACCTCCGCTTCTGGCCGCTGTCCCGGATACATTTCTTCTAGGTGGCCACCGCGGCAGTGCCCGACGTCTCGGCGCGATGATCTTCGAGCACGGGCCGCGGCGTGCCCAACTGCTCGTATTCGCCCAAGAACACGGTGCGCGACTCGACTGGCGGGCCTCTTAGCCCGCGAGGCGTTGCACTAGCGTGACCCGCGTGCGCGTGGGACTGGTCATCCTTCCGTCCGACCGCTGGAAAGAGGCCCGCCGCCAATGGGAGTGGGCCGATTCGGTCGGCTTCAGCACGGCCTGGACCTATGACCACATCCGGTGGGGCGGCATGCCGGACGGCCCCTGGCACGCCGCCATCCCGGTGCTCGCGGCCGCGGCCGGGGTGACGCGAACCGTCAGGATCGGGACATTGGTGGCCACCCCCAATTTCCGTCACCCGGTGACCCTGGCCAGGGACGCCATCACGCTCGACGACCTGAGCGAGGGTCGGCTCGACCTGGGCGTGGGACCGGGGAGCGCGGGCCCCGATGCCACCGCCCTCGGCCAGGCCCCGTGGAGCGCGGCGGAACGCATGGACCGGTTCGGGGAGTTCCTCGAATTGTTGCGACGGGTACTCGACGGCGACGCCACCACTCACACCACCATCACCGGTCATCACTACGCATCGGTCGGGACACCGAGCACGCCGGGCGCTCTCCAGTCCCCCTTTCCACTCACGGTGGCCGCGGGAGGCCCACGCGGACTGGACCTCGTGGCGCGCTACGGCCAGCAGTGGGTGACGATCGGACCGAGCGGGCCCGGGGCGCGTACCGAGGAGAGTGTCCTGGCCGCCGTGCGCCAGCAGAGTGCACTGCTCGGAGACGCCTGCGCGGCGCACGGTCGCGACCCGGCGACGCTGCGCAAGGTGCTGTTGTGGACACCGGTGGAGAACGTCCTCACCTCCATCGCCCAGTACGACGAGCTCGCCGCTCCCTACGAGGAGTTGGGGTTCGACCAACTGGTGCTCCACCACCCGCAACAGACCGGCCCCTACCGAGGCTCACTCCGTGTCTTCGAGCAGATTGCCGCGCTGGCGGGGGGACGCGAGGGACCGCGAGGTCCTCAGCGGTAGTCGGCGATGAACGCCTCCACTTCCGACGTCCGCTCGACGGGGTCCACGCGTTCGATGGCGACGTCGTGGCAATCGACCCAGGACGCGGCCTCAACGAGCGCGGCAGCCACGCGGCGGGCGGCGGCCTTCGTCACGAGCGTGATCTGCTTGGCCACCAACGTGTGACCACGGCGACCGGGATCGACCAGTCCCACCAGTCGATTGCCGCCCAACACCGGCATGGCGAAATACCCGTGTTGTCGCATGTGCCGTGGGACATAGGCCTCGAGCCGGTGCGCAAACCCGAAGACGCGCTTGGTGCGCTCCCGATCCCACGTCAGCGAGTCGAAGGGCGAGATCAGCAGGTTGCGGCTCGTGACGCGCCGCGTGAGGACGTCGGTGGCACCCGGCGCGACGAACGCCGGGCGCGCCCATCCCTGCACCAGCACCGGCTCGAGGTCCGTGTGGCGCAGGACCCGTTGCACCAACGTGGCCGGCAACCCCTTGTAGACAGCCAGGTCACGTGCCGTGGCCACGCCGAGTGATCGACCGGCGGATTGCACGAGCAACGTGGCGCATTCCTCATCGCTCCATTCCACCTGCGCCACGTCGGGTGGGATGGCTCGCTCGGCCAGGTCGTACACGCGCTGAAACCCACGCCGTTCCCGGCACACGAGCTCGCCCGTGTCGAGCAACCACTCGGCGGCGATCTTGATCTCCGACCAGTCCCACCACGTCCCGCCCTTCTTGGCGCCTCCGAGCTCTCGCGCCGTGAGGGGTCCTTCGTTGCGCAATCGTGCGATCACCTCGGCGCAGCTGGCTGCGGCATCTTCGAGGAAGTGCCAGCGACGCCCCCGAACCCGGAAGGCGCGGCGCCTGAATTCGTACAAGGGCCATTCCTCGAGAGGGAGCACGCACGCCGCATGTGACCAATATTCGAAGGTGGCGGACCTTGGACCCCAGTATGCAGCTTCGATCGACGTGCGAGGGATGGCGCCATGACGGGCGTACGCAACCAATTCGTGCGAGCGGGCCAGCACCGAGATGGTGTCCAGCTGCACGCCGCCGAGCCGGCGCAAGGTCGTGGCAGCGCCTCCTCTGAGCCGTGGCCCCAGAAGCCCCTGCGCAAAGAGCGTCACCCGTCGCGCTTCGTCGGCGGACATGGTCATCGGTGGTGCCGACATGGCGGCTCAACCTACCGGGGATGCGCGACGGCTACCCCGAGATCACGCACGGGCTCTCCCCGGAGTCGGTGCAGCCTCAGGCCCAGCGCGACACACGCCGCCACAATGCTGGCCGCTCCGGCCGCGAACAACGCCCCCCGGATACCGAAGAGAGCGACCAGGGGCGCCGAGACGGCCATGCCGATGGAGACGGCACCAAAGGTCAGGCCCAGGAACACGGCGCAGGCGTGACCGCGTAACCGGTCGTCCCCCCGTGCAGCACCTTCTCGGCCAGAAACAGTTCGGCCACCATGGTGACGCCCATGCACGCGATGATCGCCGAGACCACGAGGACGAGCAGTCCGATGGGGCGATCCCGGCGCAGGTCGCGGAGTCCCGCGGCCACGCCGTCGTCGGCGCCGTGGGGCACCGGGGCCCTGGTCCGCCGGAGGCCGAGCGTCGAGATGCCGACGCTGAAGAAGACGGAGACCGCGGCATCGAGCAGGAGGGCCGTGCTCGTGCCACCGATGCTGCCGACGAGACCGGCGAGCAGAGGCCCTATGGCAGTGCCGCCCATGGTGGCGCCTTGGAGGCGGCTGGTGGCCCGCACCAACGAGACCTCACCCGCCAACTGGGGGACGGCAGCGGTCAGTCCGGGTTGCAGGACGCTGTCCGCCACGCCGAAGCCGAGGACGAGGAGCACGGTCGCGGTCACTGAGTGGGCAAAGGCCAAACCCGTGAGGGCGGCCGCAACCACCAGTCCCGCGGCCGCAAGCAAGCGCCCCATGGGCAAGCGGTCGAGGAGCATGCCCGAGACGGGAGCCAGCAGGACCACGGGCAGGCCACCGGCCAGCAAGACCATCGTCACCGCCAGGGTCGAGTGCGTCTCCTCGTACACGCGCAGCGACAGAGCGACGTACGCCAGGCCGTTCCCGGCGGCGACCATGACACCGAGCGCGGTGGCGATCCGCAGTGGGCAGCCAGGTCGTACGGCGTGTGCGGTGTCGGGTGGCATGTGCGGTTCAGCATTTCTGTCGTCGGATGCGGTGGGGTCCCCCGCGCCGGCCGCTCGGGGAGGTCGGATCGGGTGGGGCGGTGTGAGCCGGACGCGCCGCAGGGAATGCGTGAAGCGGGCGGTCGCTCATGGGCACGCGTGGGGAGTTCGACGGCGCAGTCGCGCGGGAACTCTCACGCGTGGCTCAACGCGGCATCCCGCCACGCTACACCGCCCATGGAGCGGCCTGAGCCCGATCGTCGCTATGCGATCAAGCTCGACAGAGGAGTGAACGGCAGCCCGTGGGCCTCCGCGACCGGTTCGTAGACCACGTGTCCCGCCACCACGTTGACGCCCTCGGCCAGCGCGGGGTCATCGCGGACCGCGTGCTTCCACCCGTGGGCGGCGATGCTGAGCGTGTACGGGAGCGTGGCATTGGCCAAGGCATGCGTCGAGGTGTGCGGAACCGCCCCGGGCATGTTCGCGACGCAGTAGAAGATGGACCCGTGCACCTCGAAGGTGGGGTTCGAATGTGTCGTCGGGCGCGTCGACTCGAAGCAGCCGCCTTGATCGACCGCGATGTCCACCAGAACCGAGCCCACGCGCATCTTTTCGACCAGGGCGTCGGAGACCAGCCGCGGGGCGCGGGCGCCGACGACGAGCACTGCGCCGATCACGATGTCGGCGTCGATACAGACCTCCTCGATCGCGTGTTGCGACGACGCCACCGTCTCCAGTGCGCCGCGGAAGTGGTGGTCGACATCACGCAACCTGTCCAGGTTGCGGTCGAGCACGTACACGTCGGAGTGCATTCCGACTGCGATTGTGGCGGCCGCCATCCCCGCGACCCCCGCTCCGAGAATGACGATCCTGGCGGCGCGCACACCCGGAACGCCCGCCACCAGCACACCGCGCCCCCCTCCGGGGCGCATCAGGTGGTGCGCCCCCATGAGCGGCGCCATCCGGCCGGCCACCTCGCTCATCGGTGCCAGAAGCGGGAGCGAATTGTCGGGCAGGCGGACAGTCTCGTAGGCAATCGCCACGTTGCCCCCGGCCACGAGGGCATCGGTGCATACGCGCGAGGCGGCCAGGTGCAGGTAGGTGAACAGAGTCTGGCCCGGACGCGCTCCCAGCCTCTCGTACTCCGAGGGCACCGGCTCCTTCACCTTGCACACCAGATCCGACGCCGCCCATACGTCGTCGGCCTCGGCGATGATCTGTGCGCCGGTGTGCTCGAACTCTCGGTCGGACATGGACGATCCCACGCCGGCTCCCGCCTCCACGTAGACGGTGTGCCCGGCCGACGTCAGCTCTCGCACACCGGCCGGGGTGATGGCCACCCGGTACTCGTCCTCCTTCACTTCGCTGGGAATTCCGATGATCACCGCTCACTCCTCGATGTTGCTCATCACATGCTTGATCCGGGTGTAGTCCTCGAACCCGTACGAGGAGAGATCCTTGCCATAGCCGGAATGCTTGAAACCGCCATGCGGCATTTCCGCCACGAGCGGGATGTGGGTGTTGATCCACACGCAGCCGTAGTCCAGATCTCTCGCCATCCGCATGGCGCGTCCGTGGTCGCGCGTCCACACCGAAGACGCCAGCCCGTATTCAACGCCGTTGGCCCACCGCAGGGCCTCTGCTTCGTCGTTGAACTTCTGGACGGTGATGACCGGTCCGAATACCTCCGACTGCACCAACTCGTCATCCTGCCGGAGCCCGGCGACAACGGTGGGTGCGAAGCAAAAGCCGCGCTCGCCCACCGCGGTGCCGCCGGTCACCACGGATGCATGGGCCGGCACCCGCTCGAGGAATCCACTCACCCGCTCGAGCTGGGTGGGATTGTTCAAGGGCCCGAAGTCGGCGCCGTCCACATCCGTTCCGCCCACGACGGTCCCTTCCGCTTGTTCCACCAGTGCGGCAAGAAAGTCATCGTGCACCCGGGGCCCGGCCAACACCCGCGTCGCTGCGGTGCAGTCCTGCCCGGCGTTGAAGTAACCGGCCCCCGCGATGCCGGCTGCCGCGACGGAGAGATCGGCGTCATCGAAGACGATGACCGGCGCCTTGCCCCCGAGCTCGAGGTGGACGCGCTTGAGCGTGGGCGCCGCGCTCGTCGCCACCTCCATGCCGGCGCGCACCGAGCCTGTCACCGACACCATGCCGGGCACGGGATGGGCCACGAGCGCACGGCCGGTGTCGCGGTCTCCGCAGATCACGTTGAAGACGCCGGGCGGGAGGTACTCCGCCATGATCTCCGCCATGAGCAAGGACGTGACGGGCGTGGTGTCCGACGGCTTCAGGACCATGGTGTTGCCGGCGGCCAACGCCGGAGCGAACTTCCAGATGGCCATCATGAAGGGGTAGTTCCAGGGGGTCACCGCCCCGCAGACCCCGATCGGCTCACGTCGGATGAACGAGGTGTGCCCCGCCATGTACTCGGCGGCCGCGAGCCCCTGCAGGTGTCGTGCCGCACCGGCAAAGAAACGGATCTGGTCAACCGCAGGAGGAAGTTCCTCGTCCATCGTCAGCTGGAACGGCTTTCCCGTGTTCTCGCACTCGGCCCGGACGAGTTCCTCTCCCCGTGCCTCGATGGCGTCGGCGATGCGAAGGAGGGCCAGGCTCCGCTCCGAGGGAGTGGTGCGGCGCCACGAGGTGAAGGCGTCGGCCGCCACGCGCATCGCCCGGTCGACGTCGGCGGCGCCCGACACCGGGGCTTCCGCAAAGGTCTCCCCGGTTGAAGGGTCGATCAACGGGGCCGTCGGACCATCCTGGGCATCGGTGTAGGCCCCACCGATGAAGTTCTGCAACCTGCGCACGTTGGCTCCCTTCCCTCTTCTGGCTGGTGGGCTCGCATCTAGAGAATCACAGAATGAGTGTGTGGCAACAAGCGATTCCGCAAAGAATCTAACGTGAAACGACTAATTCTGCTTGACTGGTAGTGTCATTGTGAAAGAATTCGGCACACAAGGGGCCGCAGAGGTCCCTGGTCGGACCATCGGAATGAGGAGTCGCATGTCCGGAACGGACGGGCGGGCGGAATCGAGCAACCAGGACGAAGAAGGCAGCCCCGGCGTCACACCCTTCCTCGATGCGGCCAATCGAGCCATCATCGAGGCGCTGCAGTCCGACGGGCGCCAGCCCTACGGCGCCATCGCCCAGGCAGTCGGTCTGTCCGAAGCGGCCGTGCGGCGCCGGGTCCAACGCCTGCGCGAAACCGGCATCATGCAGATAGTGGCCGTCACCGACCCGCTCCAGCTCGGGTTCACCCGTCAAGCGATGATCGGGATCACGGTCGAAGGCGATGTGCGGGTGGTGGCCGACAAGCTTTCCGCGTTGCCCGAGGTGGACTACGTCGTCATGTGCGCCGGCTCCTTCGATCTCCTCACCGAGGTGGTCTGCGAGGACGACGAACGCCTGCTCCAGGTGCTCAATGACTCGGTGCGTTCCATCCCGGGGGTCCGCGGAACGGAGACGTTCCTCTATCTGAAGCTGGCCAAGCAAACGTATACATGGGGCACACGGTGAGCCCGAACCTCACCCTGGCGCCCTCTGAGTGGAGGACCAATGAGCAGCAATCCTGAGAATTCCGACCTGAGCGAAAAGGCGCGTCGGCATCTGTGGATGCACTTCAGTCGGATGGGCTCCTACGAGACCCATGAGGTGCCGGTCATGGTGCGCGGAGAAGGTGCGTACGTGTGGGACCAGCACGGCAAGCGTTACCTGGACGGGCTGGCGGGCCTCTTCACCTCCCAGCTCGGCCACGGGCGCACGGAGCTGGCCGAGGCAGGGGCCAAGCAGGCAAGCACGCTGGCCTACTTCCCGCTGTGGACGTACGCCCACCCCCGGGCCATCGAGTTGGCCGAGCGTCTCGCCGGCTACGCGCCCGGTGACCTCAACCGCATCTTCTTCACCTCGGGTGGTTCCGAGGCGGTCGAATCGGCCTGGAAACTGGCTCGGCAGTATTTCCGGCTGACCGGCCAACCGCAGCGCACCAAGGTCATCAGCCGCGACATCGCCTACCACGGCACCACCATGGGAGCGCTTTCGATCACCGGCATTCCCGACCTCAAGACCCCCTTCGAGCCTCTCGTGGGCGGGGCGATCAAGGTTCCCAACACGAATTTCTACCGGGCTCCTATCTTCGCCGATGACGAGGCCGCCTTCGGACGATGGGCGGCAGACGAGATCGAGCGGGCCATCGTCCGGGAGGGCCCCACGACGGTCGCGGCCGTCTATCTCGAACCGGTGCAGAATGCCGGTGGCTGCTTCCCTCCCCCACCCGGATACTTCCAGCGGGTGCGCGAGATCTGCGATCGCCACGGTGTGCTCCTCGTCTCCGACGAGGTCATCTGTGCCTTCGGCCGCCTCGGTCACTGGTTCGGGGCGGATCGCTACGGCTACCAACCCGACATCATCACCGTGGCCAAGGGGTTGACCTCGGGCTATGCCCCCCTGGGTGCGATGATCGCCTCGGACCGCCTGATGGAGCCGTTCTTGATGGAAGGTGCCTCATTCCTCCATGGCTTTACGTTTGCCGGTCACCCGGTGAGTTGTGCGGTGGCCCTGGCCAACCTCGACGTGTTCGAGGGCGAGCAGATCCTCCAGCACGTGCAATCGACGGAAGGCGCATTCCGCTCCGCCCTCGAGGGCCTGTACGACCTGCCGATCGTCGGCAACGTGCGCGGTGCCGGATTCTTCTTCGGCATAGAGCTGGTCAAGGACAAGGCGACGCGACTGTCGTTCGATGACGAAGAGTCGGAGCGGCTCCTTCGGGGCTATCTCTCCGGGGCCCTGTTCGAGGCCGGCCTGATCTGCCGGGCCGACGACCGGGGCGACCCCGTGGTGCAGCTCTCGCCGCCCCTCATCTGTGGACAAGAGGAGATCGACTTCATGGTCGCGACCCTGCGCGAGGTCCTGACCGAGGCGTGGCGCCGGGTATAGGCCATCCAGAGGGGGAGGACGGCTACCGTCACCTCTCCCTCTGGTGGGATGCCATCGCGGGCCCGCTGCGCCCACGCCCGCCATTGTCGGGCGATCTCGTGGTCGATGTCTGCATCGTCGGGGCCGGATTCACGGGTCTGTGGACGGCACGCGCTCTGGCGCAGGCCGATCCAGGCCTCCGCATCGTCGTGGTCGAGAAAGAGGTGGCGGGGTTCGGAGCCTCGGGTCGCAACGGGGGCTGGTGCTCGGCGCTGTTCTCCACCTCCGATGCCGCGCTGGCACGGCTCTACGGCCTCGACGCCATGCGCCGCATGCGGCGCGCCATGCAGTCCACGGTCGATGCAGTAGGCACAGCCGCGCACGAAGAGGGGATCGACTGTCACTTCGCCAAGGGCGGCACCGTCGATGTGGCGCGCACCCCGGCGCAGCGGGCCCGGGCCCTGGCCGACGTGGAGGAAGCTCGTGCCCTGGGGTTCGGGGAAGACGACCTGAGATGGCTCGACGCCCGTGACGCAGGATCCCTGGTCGGCATGGCCGGGATCCTCGGCGCCACGTTCACCCCGCACTGTGCCGCCATCCAACCAGCGCTCCTGGCCCGGGGCCTCGGCGAGGCGGTCGAACGGCGNNGGCGGACGTGGTCGTGCGCGCCGTCGAAGCCTGGACGCCCACGTTGCCCGGCGAGAAGCGCACGCTGGTGCCGGTGTACTCGTTGATGGTGGCGACCGAGCCGTTGGGCGATGCGTTCTGGGACCGGGCGGGCCTCGAGGCCCGGGCGACCTTCACCGACTACCGGCACATGATCATCTACGGGCAACGCACCGCCGATGGCCGGATCGCCTTTGGCGGGCGCGGCGCGCCGTATCACTTCGGCTCGAACGTGCGACCATCCTTCGACTCGACACCGGCCGTGCACGCGCTCCTGCGCCAGACCCTGGTCGACCTCTTCCCGGCGCTCGACGAGTCCCGCTTCACCCACGCCTGGGGAGGTCCGCTGGGAATCCCCCGTGATTGGCATTCTTCGGTCGGGTTCGATCCTCGCCTGGGCCTCGCCTGGGCCGGGGGTTACGTGGGAGACGGCGTCGCCACCACCAACCTGGCCGGTCGCACGCTGGCTGACCTCATAACCGGTTCGGACTCGGACCTCACCCATCTGCCATGGGTCAATCACCGTTCACGCCCGTGGGAGCCCGAGCCGCTCCGCTGGCTGGGCGTCAACGCCGGGCTGTGGACCATGAAGCTGGCCGATCGCACGGAGGAGCGCAAGGGCCACCCGAGCCGCCTCGCCCGTCAGATGGAGCGCCTGCTCGGACAATGAGCGTGTGCCCGCCGGCCCGTGCCCACGTCACGCCGGGGACGCTCCCTCGACCAGGCGCCACAGGGCATCGGTGTCGAGATACGCCGCGCACGCATCAGCCACGCGATCGATCTGCCGTTCCCTCGCCGCGGCGAACGAGCGGCCCGAGGGGCGCCACGCCTTCCCGCGGGCCCGGGCCACGTCGGAGAGAAACTCTCCCCGGAAGCGGTCCGCCTCGAAGAGGCCGTGCATCGAGGTCCCGTACACCCGTCCGGTCCGATCCCACGCGCTCTCCACCTGGTCGTCGCCCTCGAGGCGGTCCTCGTCGCCCAAGGTGAGCCACGGCTGCCAACCCCGGCGTGGCCGGGTGCGCCCGTGGCGGATCTCGTACCCGTGCACCGGGGCGCCGCTCCACCCCGCCCCTGACCGCAGCCGGGTGATCTTTGCGGGCTCGAACCGCGTGACCACCGGCAACCACCCCAAACCGGGCACCGACGACACGGCGGATTCCACGCCGGCGGGATCCTCGATGGTCTGGCCCAGCATCTGGAAGCCGCCGCATATGCCGAGGACCGTCGGGGGCGATGTGGCACGACGGCGGGCCAGCAGCACGTCGCGCAGCCCGCTCGTCCGCACCCACTCCAGATCTGCGACGGTCGACTTGGTCCCCGGAAGGACGATCAGGTCAGGGTCGCCGAGGGTCGAAGGATGTTCCACGAAGCGAACCGACACGCCGCCCTCGACCAGGAGGGGATCGAAGTCCGTGAAATTCGACAGGCGCGGTAGCCGGAGCACGACGACATCGAGTGGCGCCGTCGCCGCACCAACGGGCTCGGGGAACAGCGCGTCGGGCAGGCGGTGGAGGGAGTCCTCGGCGTCGAGGACCAATCCGGGGAGGTAGGGCAGGACGCCCAACGTCGGGACGCCGCAACGGGCCTCCAGTTGTTCCATGGCGTCGCCGAGCAGTGCGGGGTCGCCCCGGAACATGTTGATGACGAAGGCCCTGACGCAACGGCGCAGGTGCTCGGGCAGTACGGCAACGGTGCCGAAGAGATGGGCGAAGACGCCACCCCGGTGGATGTCGCCGACGACGACGGCGGGGAGGCCGGCCCGGGCGGCCAGGCCCAGATTCACGAGGTCGTCGTCGAGCAGGTTGATCTCCGCCGGGCTGCCCGCGCCTTCGCAGATCACCACGTCGAACCGGGAACGGAGGTCAGCCAGCGCGTGATCGACGATCCCGACCAGGTTGGCCTTGGCGCGCTGGTAGCCTGCCGCCTCCTGGGTCTCGAGAGGGTGGCCCATCACGACGACCTGCGATGATCGCTCGCCCGTCGGTTTGAGGAGAACGGGGTTCATGGCCGTCTCGGGCTCGGCACCGGCCGCGACCGCCTGCAGCCACTGCGCCCGGCCGATCTCTGCACCCTCCTTCGTCACCACGGAGTTCAGCGACATGTTCTGTCCCTTGAAGGGCGCCACCGACACACCCTCTCGGGCCAGCAGCCGGCACAACCCGGTCACCACGGTCGACTTGCCCGCATCCGATGTGGTCCCGCACACCATGAGGGCGCCCCGGCGAACCATGACCCTTTCTACTGCAGGTGCGTGCGCACCGAGTTCGCTGTTCACGCAGCTGCACTTGACGCGGGACGCTGCACCAAACAAGGTGAGGACCGACAACCTTCGGTCGCGGTGGCCAGGGAGCGCGCCGAAACAGACGAGGCGGAACGTGTAGACGCGAGACCGAGGGAGGCAGCCGTGGGGAGATCCACGTTCGCACGGCTACACGTGCGCGCCGGGGGGCGTGCGGGGTGCGGGAAGGGCGTGAACTGGGGTGTGAGGGTGCTCCGAAGCTCCGGGGCATACAACGAGGCGACAACGAGGGAGGCAACGCGGTGGCAATCGCAGAAGAGTTAGCAACCATCCACGACCCGCTGGCTGATGAGGCATTCCACATCGAGCAGCACGGCGTCGACTTCATTCCCGAAAGTGAGCGTTGGGCCAAGCCGCGCGACCTCTTCGGCATGTGGGCCGGAGCCAGCGTGCAGATCGAGTACTTCATTTACGGCTGCATCCTGATGAGCGTCTTCAAGTTCACGTTCCTTCAGGCCCTGTCCCTCATCATCATCGGCAACCTCTCGTACTTCCTGTTGGGCATCTGCTCCCTGCAGGGCCCCCAGACGGGCACCACCGTCTTTGCCATCAACCGGGCCAGCTACGGTCCGAACGGCTCGCGCCCCATCTCGTTCTTCAACTGGGTGACCCAGATCGGCTTCGAGGTCGAGGGACTCATCCTGATCGTCGGTGCCGGTCTGGTGCTCATCACCAAGGCGGGATTCTCCTTCGGTGATCCGGCCAAGGTGATCCTCGTCATTGCGGCCGTCCTGATCCAAGGCGTCTTGCCCTTCCTCGGTCATGCCACCATCGTCAAGTCGCTCCGCTGGCTGATCGTGCCGTTCGTCGTCCTCTTCGCCATCCTCCTCGGGTTCGCCATCCCGCACGCCCACTTCCACGGGGCGCACAGCGCCGACTGGGAGACCTACACCGAAGGACTGGCGTTCACCATTGCGCTGAGCGGGCTGGGCTGGGCGGAATGCGGCAACGACTATTCCCGCTACTGCCCCACGAACACCTCGAAGAAGGCGGTCGTCGGCTGGGTCTTCCTGGGCACGGCACTCCCCGAAATCCTGATCATGACCCTGGGCGCAGCCGTCGCCACCTTCATCGTCGGGATCGGGCAGGGCACAGGCGGCTTCTTGGCCCTGGCCCACCAGAGCATCATCCCGCCGTGGTTCGTGGTCGTCTTCATGATCTTCGCCGCGCTCCAGCTGTTCGCCATCAACAGCCTGGACATGTACTCGTCGGGTGTGACGTTGCAAGCCATCGGCATCCCGGTGAAGCGCTACCAGGCCGTGGTCATCGACTGTGTGATCGCGCTCGGCGTCACCATGTACGCCGTCTTCAACTCGTCGTTCTCGACCTACCTGAGTGACTTCGTCGACGTCGTCATCGTCTGGATCGCGCCGTGGACCGCCATCTTCGTGGTCGACTGGATACTGCGCCGCTACCGCTACGTGCCCAGCGAGCTACAGAAGACAGGCCGCGACAGCCTGTACTGGCGCTCGGGCGGCGTGTTCTGGCCGGCGATCATCGCCCAGTTGATCGGGATGTATGCCGCTATCTCGGCCCTCTCGGCCACGTTCACGTTGCCGCACTGGCTGAACGAGCTGACGTTCCACACCACGAACTACCCGGCGAACTTCGGCGCCGACTTCAGCGTCTTCCTGGGCTTCGGCGTCGGTGGCCTCGTCTACCTCGTTCTCGGCTACCGCGGCGTGCGCAAGCAGGCCGACGAGCAGGAAGTCCTGCTCAAGGCCGAGGGGCTCCTCTAGGAGTCCCAGTCCTCGACGAGCCCGCCGCTCCCGTCGTGTGCGGGCCGGAAAAGCGGCATTGACCCGAGGGAGCGGACGATGTCGGCGTCCGCTCCAAGGGCACTGCGCCAACCCGAGCCCTCGGTCATGAGGGTCCCGATGACCACCGGCTCTGCTCCTATGCGCCGGACGAGTCGCAACGCGGCCAGGGTGGACGCGCCGGTCGAGATGATGTCGTCGACCACCGCCACCCGGCGCCCTCGCACCGCGCCGACGCGGGCCGGGTCCATGCGTAATCGCTGTGGCCTGTCGGTCGTGATCGAGGTGACAGGCTCCGACCACGTCTCACCCAGGTGGATCTTCGGCGTCTTGTGCAAGATCACGTAGTCGTCCAGCCCCAGGGCCCGGCTGGCTTCGATGGCCAGAGGTATGCCCATGGTGGCCACGGACACCACGATCTCGGGTGCGGCCGGTCGCATGAGGTCGGCCAACTCCCGTCCCGCCACCTCGGCGAAGGCCACGCCGTGGTCCACACAGATCAACAGGGCGATGGTCAGGTCATCGGTGAGGGGCACCAGCGGCAGCTCGACCGTCTGGCCCCCCACGGTGGCTGAATAGGTACGATCGGCGGACATGCATATGACTCTCGCCGGAGCGCGCCGTGTCCGCAAATGAGCCGCTCACCGCAGTCGCGGCCCGGGAGTTGCTGGCGGTCGCGCTCGAAGAGGCCCGGGCCGGTCTGGCCGAGGGTGGCATTCCCATCGGCGCCGCCCTCTTCCACCGCGATGGGACGTTGCTCGGGCGCGGGCACAACCGCCGGGTGCAGGACGACGATGCCTCGACCCACGCCGAGACTGCGGCCTTCCGCAATGCCGGCCGGCGTCGCCACTACGTCGACTGCGTGATGGTCACCACACTTTCGCCGTGCTGGTACTGCAGCGGCCTCATCCGCCAGTTCCAGATCGGCACCGTTGTGGTCGGCGAGACGGAGAACTTCGTCGGCGGCCACGACTGGGTGGCTGCGCACGGCACCGAGGTCATCATCCTCGACGACCCCGCGTGCACCGAGTTGCTGGGCCGCTTCATCGCCGGACACCCCGAGCTCTGGTACGAGGACATCGGGCTGTAGGGGTCGGTGGATCGGCCCGCGCCGGGCCGCGTTCAGTCGGGCGGGCCGAAGAGCCGATCCCCTGCGTCGCCGAGCCCGGGGACGATGTACCCCACCTCGTTCAGCGCGGGATCGACCGCGGCACAGAAGAGCCCGGCCATGGGATGCGCGCCGAGGAACGTGTCGATCCCGGGCGCCGACGCGATCACGCAGAGGGCCACCACTGCTCTGGCGCCCCGCGCCACGACCAGGTCGCAGACCTGGACCAACGAGCCGCCCGTCGCCAACATGGGGTCGCAGACGATGACCCGCCGCCCGGTGAGGTCAGCGGGCAGGCGGTTGAGGTAGACCTCCGAGTGGAGGGTGCGCTCGTCACGGCGCAACCCGACGTGGGCCACCTCGGTCAAGGGCACGACCTCCTGGACGGCCTGCACCATGCCCAAGCCGGCGCGCAGGATGGGCACGACCAGCACGTTCTCGGTCACCTTGCGCCCGGGTGCCCCATCGGCGACGGGCGTATCGACGACGACCGGGGCCGTCTCCAGATCACGCAGTGCCTCGTAGGCCATGAACCGGGTGATCTCCGAGATCAGCTGGCGGAACATGTCCCGGTCGGTTCGCTTGTCGCGCAACGTGGTCACCCGGTGCTCCACCACGGGGTGGTCGAGCAGCGTGACGCCCTTCATGGGGCGTCGCCCTCGGCCGCACGGACCAGATCCGACAGCACGCGCCGCAACTCCAGCGTGGTGCGATCGGCGCGGGTATGCACCTCCGCCGTGGGGGTCAAGGGCAGGACCAACTCGTCGAACGCCTCTTGGACGAGGAGGTCCTCGCGGAGCACCGCCACCTCGAAATCGACCGCTTCGGC
This sequence comes from Acidimicrobiaceae bacterium, assembly GCA_003160635.1. GTDB lineage: Bacteria > Actinomycetota > Acidimicrobiia > Acidimicrobiales > RAAP-2 > Bog-473. The sequence continues at coordinate 34,511 of PMLV01000228.1, forward strand.
CATCCGCGCCGGGTCGCCCGAGAGGTCGTCGCGCCACAGCGTGGTGAAGATGCGGCAGCGCTCGGCCGATTCGGGCTGGAGGAAGAAGCCGATCACGTTCGTCCCTCCCGCCTCGATGAAGTCGATGCGGAGGCTCAGGTGGAACGGGGCGTCGAGTCGGTAGACCAAGCGCCGGTTCTGCGTCAGGGGGCGGAGCCCGGTCGCCACTCCTGGATCCTCCCGATTGGCGAAGGAGTGCTCGTAGGACGTGGTGAACGACCAGCCGTCGCGGGCGACCGCGTACTGCGGCACCTCGGCTGCCTCGTCGGCCCCGAAGGTCCCGGCGTGGACGAAGGGGAAATGCGCCACGTCGAGGAAGTTGTCGGCCAGCAACCCGACCGACGCCCGCACGGCCAAGGTGGGCAGCTCTCCCGCCTCGAACGACGGATCGTCGGCTTCGGGGATAGGGCCGAGCGGGGCGATCGGCGGCTCCGGGGCCAGGAACACCATCCCGTGCGCCTCGACCAGTCCGGCCGGCGGCGAGAGCCGGGCTGCCGGAGGCAGCGCCGCGCCGTTGCCGAGCGCAGGGATCTCGACGCAGGCACCGGAGGAATCGAACTTCCAACCGTGGTACGCGCATTGGAGCACGCCCGCCTCACAGCTCCCGATGGACAAGGGCGTGTGGCGATGGGGGCAGCGATCAGCAAAGGCCACGATCCCCCCGTCGGCCCGATACAGCACCCACGGCTCCCCGAGCAGTAGGAACCGCCGTGGTTGCGCGGTCACCTCCGCCGGGCGGGCCACCGGGTGCCAGCAGCGCCGCAGGGCCGGGTCGACGTTGGAAAGAGGGCGGCTCATGGCGTACCACCCTCACCCGCGCCGCTCGCCGGCGTCAAGGAGGGCAGGCCAGCTACAGTCCCGCCGTGATCCTCGACCGATTTACCGTGGCCGATCGGGTGGCCATCGTCACGGGGAGCGGCCGGGGCATCGGCGCCGCCACCGCAGTGGCGCTGGCGGAGGCGGGGGCTGACATCCTCCTCGCGGCGCGGACCGAGGAGCAGTTGGCCGAGGTGGCGCGAGCGATCGAGGCCACAGGGCGACGGGCCGTCGTGGTGGCGGGCGATCTCTCCGATCTGGACCTCATGGGCTCCCTGGCCCGGACGGCCCGCGACGCGTTGGGCCGCATCGACATCATCGTCAACAACCTGGGCGGCGCCATGCCCCGCCCGCTGCTCGACACCTCACCGCGCGCCCTCGAGGCCGCGTTCCACTTCAATGTCGCCGCCGGCCATGCCCTCGTGCGCGCCGCCGTCCCCCTCATGCTGGAGGGCGAGGCTCCGGGAGGTGCCATCGTCAACGTGTCGTCGGTGGTGGGCCACGTCGGAGGGCGTGGCTACCTGGCCTACGGCACCGCCAAGGGAGCGGTGGAGCAGTACACCCGGCTGGCGGCGCAAGACCTGGCACCGCGCATCCGGGTCAACGCGGTCGCCGTCGGGTCCTCCGCCACCTCCGCCCTCGACATCGTCATGTCAAGCGATGCGTTGCGCACCGCCATGGAGCAGGCCACGCCGTTGCGCCGGATCGCCGACCCTGACGAGATTGCGGCCGCCATCCTCTTCCTGGTGTCCGATGCGAGCTCGTTCATCACGGGAAGCATCCTCGAGGTCGACGGCGGCCTGCAATCGACCAATCTCGAGATGGGCCTGCCCGATCTCTGAGCGCACGGTCAAAAGTAGTACCACCCGCCCAGGAGATGAGCCAGCGTGGGCGGGATCGGCTTCGTCGTGGCGGGCGGCACCGTAGCCGGAGCCGGCGCACCGTAGTGGGAGAACCGCACGGTGCCGGTCACCGGCGCGGTGGTGCGCCTGGGGTCGGCCAGCGTGACCTCGACCAGCCGTCCCCGGTGATCGACCCACACCGTGGCCGGGATCGTCTGGTCGGCCAGGCGGGCGGCATACGTCGACATGGTGGGCGACAGCTCGGGCACCAGCTTGAGGAGTTGCGCCAGCGTCAGCTCGACGTGCGTCCCCGTGGCGGCGACGCCACCGATGACCCGGGGGGCCACGCGGTGTGCGGTGTGCGCGTCGGTCAACTCGTGGAGCAGGAGCTTGGCGTAGGTCAGCGCCACCGCGGACTGCGTGAGCGTCGTCATCACCGCTCGTCGCAAGGAGGGCGATGTCGGCAGTGAGAGGACGGGCGCGCCATCGGCCAGCGCACTCCACCCGGAGGGGACCGCCATGTAGGCGTGCTGGTTCACCCATTCGGTCTGCAGCGTGATCGAGCTCCCGTGAGGCAGGGCCTCGGCGACGGACGCAGGGAAAGCGGGCCGCGGCAGCGTGACGGTGGCGGTCACGGTGTGACGGACGAAGTTCATCTGGCCCTGCACCGCGAGGTGCACCGTGGGGTGCGCAGGAATGTGCGCATGCAGATCGACGGTGAACGAGACGCTGGTGACCACGGCGGTGCCGGCATCACCGGCACTGGCGGATGCGACACCGTACGGGACGGCGGCTGCGGCAGGGCCGAATGCGGCGATGCCGCTCGCGGCACCGAGTGCAACGACGCCTCCCAAAGCGACGAGTCTGATGAGACGAGATGCTGCGGTGCACGTCAAGAGACGGCGGCTCCTCCCATTTCCCCTTGTGCGCAACGGTAGATGAGGACCTCCGCCGTGTCCGGTCGGCCGGAGATGGCGATCAGCGGAAGTCGCGGCTGGCCGGCACGGACGTGCCCACCGCCAGATCTTCCACCCGCTCGGCCGTCAGGTTCACCGTCCCTTGCCCCAATTGGAGCCGGCCCCGTATGAGGAGCACGGGCGAGTGGCGGGCCACCGGCTTCCAGCGCGCCCAGGCGCCGCGCGAAAAGACCACGTTCACATGACCGGTCTCGTCCTCGAGGTTGACGAAGACCGCGCCGTGCGCCGTCTCGGGGTGCTGCCGGTGCGTCACCACGCCGGCCACGGACACCCGGTCCCCGTCGGCGCACGCCGGAAGATCACACGCCCTCACCACGCCCATGGCTTCGAGTCGCTCCCGGGCCAGGTGCATGGCCGTCTGCTCGGGGGCCAGCCCCAAGGCCCACAGGTCATCACCCACCGAGTCGTACAGGGTCGGCTCGGGGAGGAGCGGGGCTTCGGCCCCCACCACAATGCCGGGCAAACGGTCCGGGGTTCCTTGCGCCGCGGCGCCGGCCGCCCAGAGCAAGCGACGTCGGGAAGCCGCGGTGGCGTGCTCCTCCGTATCGAGCGCGCCCGCCGCGGCCAGCGTCTCGAGCTGTGCCCGCGACACCCGGGCCCGGCGCACCAGATCTTCGCCTCCGGCCCAGGGCCGCCCGGCCACGATCCGCTCCGCCACCGTCTCACCCACCCCGCGCACCGAGGCCAGTCCGAGTCGCAGCACGGGATCCCCTGCGGGAGCATCTCTTGAGCCCGGATCCTCCCTCTCCAACGAGGCCCCCACCTCCGAGCGGTTCACATGGGGCCGGCGCACGGTCACCCCGTGACGGCGGGCGTCGGCCACCAGGGACTGGGGAGACCAGAAGCCCATGGGCTGGGAGTTGAGGAGGCCGGCGGTAAACGCTGCCGGGTAGTGCAGTTTGAGCCAGCTGCTGGCGTAGACAAGATGCGCGAAGGACACCGAGTGTGACTCGGGGAAACCGAAGTTGGCGAAGGCGGCCAGCGCGGTGAAGATCTGGTCCGCCACCTCGCCCGCCACACCGCGCTCGGCCATCCCCGCGTAGAGCCGGGCCCGCATCTTCTCCATGCGGGCGGCCGAGCGTTTGGCCGCCATGGCCTGGCGTAGCTCATCGGCCTCGGCCGCGCTGAACCCGGCGATGGCCACCGCCATCTCCATCAGCTGCTCTTGGAACAGCGGGACGCCGAGCGTCCGGCGCAGGATGGGCTCGAGCAGCGGGTGCAGGTAGGTGACCTCCTCCTCGCCCCGCCGCCGGCGAATGTAGGGATTGACCGCGTGGCCCTGAATGGGGCCGGGCCGGATGAGGGCCACCTCGATCGCCAGATCGTAGAAACACCGCGGTTCGACCCGGGGCAGGGTCCCCATCTGGGCCCGGCTCTCGACCTGGAAGACCCCGACGGTGTCGGCACGGCACAAGAGGTCGTAGACGGCTGGCTCCTGGGGCAACTGGGCCAGGTCGACCACGTCCCCGTGGAACTGGCCCACCATGTCGACCATGCGGTGCAGCGCCTCGAGCATGCCGAGCCCGAGCAGGTCGAACTTCACCAGCCCGATGGCCGCGCAGTCGTCCTTGTCCCACTGCAACACGCTGCGCCCGGGCATGCGCCCCCACTCCACGGGGCAGACCTCGATCACCGGCCGGTCGCACAGCACCATGCCGGCCGAGTGAATGCCGAGATGACGCGGGCGGTCCAGCACCTCGGCCGCCAGCTCGGCCACCAGTGGGGGGATCACCTCGCCCCCACCGTCGGTGGCCGCCCCCACCGCCTCCGCCGCGGCCGCCCCCCGGTTGGCCCGGTCGATCCCCGACGCCCACCCGTCCACCTGCTCGGGGGTGAACCCGAAGGCCTTTCCCACGTCGCGCACGGCTGAGCGGGGGCGGTAAGTGATGACGTTGGCCACCTGTGCGGCGTGACGACGGCCGTACCGCTCGTAGACGTACTGGATGACTTCCTCACGCCGGCTCGATTCGATGTCGACATCGATGTCCGGCGGTCCGTCCCGGGCGGGGGACAAGAAACGCTCGAAGAGGAGCCCGAGCGCGACCGCGTCGACATTGGTCACCCCGAGGGCGTAACAGACGGCCGAGTTGGCGGCAGATCCCCGACCCTGGCAGTAGATGTTGAGCTGGCGGCAGACCCGGGCGATGTCCCAGACGACCAGGAAGTAGCCGGCGAACCCGAGCCCGCCGATGACCTCGAGCTCGTGCTCGATCTGGGTCCAGGCCCCCGGCACCCGTTCGTCGTGGGGTGGCCCGTAGCGCTCCAGCGCCCCCCCGGTCACCAGCTGGCGCAGGTAGCCCTGCTCATCCATCCCATCGGGAACGGGGAAGTCGGGCAGCCGGGGGGCCACCAGCCGCAGGTCGAAGGCGCAGGCCAGGCCCAGCTCGCCCGCCCGTTCGACCACCCCGGGCCAGCGGGCGAAGCGCCGGAGCTGTTCGCCCGCCCCCCGCAGGCAGGCCGCCGGGGCCGAGGGGAGCCAACCCTCCAGCTCGGCCAACGGTCGCCGGGCCCGGATGGCGGCCAGGGTGGTGGCCAGGCGAAACCCGGCCGGCGTGGCGTAGTGCACGTTGTTGGTGGCCACCGCGTCGAGCCCCCACTCGGCGGCCACCAGGGCCAGGGCGTCGTTGCGCGCCGTGTCGAGCGGATCCCCGTGGTCCCACAACTCGACCGCCAGATTTGCCCGCCCGAACGCCTCCACCAACCGGGCTACCTCCCGGGAGGCCGCCCGCGGCCCCGCCTCCATCAGTGCGGCGGCCACCGCCCCCTTCCGGCATCCGGTGAGTACCACCCAGTGGTCCCGCGCCGCCTCCGCCAAGGCGTCGAGGGTGAACACGGGTCGCCCTTTCTCCCCGCCCTCGAGGTGGGCCTCGGCCAGGACGGTCGACAGCCCGGCATAACCCTCGGGATCCCGGGCCAGCACGATGAGGTGGCTCCCGCTCGGGTCAGGGTCACCGGTGCGGGGCCCGGCCGGAGCCAGGGTCACCTCGGTCCCGAAGACCGTGGGCAAACCACAAGCTCGGGCGGCCTCGGCGAACCGCACCACCCCGTAGAGGCCGTGATGATCGGTCAGGGCCAGTGCAGCCAGCCCCAGCCGATGGGCTTCGGCCACCAGCTCTTCGGGGTCACTGCTGCCGTCGAGGAAGCTGAAGCCCGAGTGGGCATGCAGCTCGGCGTAGAGCGGCCGCTCTGTCATATCGGCTCCTGGCATGCCGGCAACCCGTCATGCCGGCACTCAGTCATAGAGTGCTTCGACCCACCACTGCGCGCGCTCGGTGGAGAGCAGCCGGGCCACCCCGTCAGCCGTCACCGCCTGGATCCGGGCCCGGCGCCGGCGCACTGTCCACCAACGCTCGGTCACCGGCCACGGGCCGGCCCAGGCCGTGATGGACTGCCACGGGCCGCCCTCGACCGAGAGCCGAGCGGGCTCACCGCTGAGCAGTCCCCGCCCGCTCACCCCCACGGCCCCGCCGGCGTCGTCGACCACTTCGGCCCGCCGGGGCACCTGGAGCACCTGTGTGGGGGAAGGAGGGGGCAACCGCCCCGGCCAGGGCGCACCACCCGTGCGGGCGACCCCGGCCTCCGGGCTCCCCCACGGCACCAGCGCCGCTTGCTCCGACGGGTCACGCCCACCTTGGACCCTCCCTATCAAGACTGCCTCGATGCCAAGCCGCTCCTGGACCCGGCTAAAGGAGAGGGCGGCCCGGGTGTCGGCGGCCGAGGCCCCCCCGAAGAAACCCGGTTGGTAGGGCGGTGGCTCCGCCCCCAGGTCGGGATCCTCACCCCGGGCGACACGCAGCCGCCGCTCGATGGACCGGTCCCGGATCCCCACCAACTCGCCGGTTTCGCCCCGGGCCACTTTGTGACAGGCGGCCGCGTCGGCCCCGAAGCGGTCCGATACATGGGGGGACGGCAACGCGGCGAACTGTCCCAACGTGGTGACACCAAGCCGCTGCAGGGTGACAGCCAGTTCGGGCCGGGCCAGGGTGGCGACCGACCAGGGCGCCAGAAATGGGCGCGCCTCCCCCGCCTGGACGATCAGCTGGGAGCGGGCGGCCAGAACGGCGGCGAAGAGCCCGTCGGCCACCCCGACGTGGGCGTTCTCTCCCACGGCCTCGACCAGGCGGGACACAACCATCTCCTCTCCGCCGAAAAAGCGGGCCGGCCCTCGTGCCGGCAGGGCGCAGACCCCGAGGCGAATGGGATGAGCCCAGGGACACAGTTCTCCGGCGCGGGCGACCACGTGCACGAAGCGCCGTGCTTCCTCTCCGCGTGCCCCCTCCTGCTGAAGCTCGGGGCACCAGATGACCACCAACCGTTCCAATTCCACCTCACGCCTCAGGCCGCCTCGGGCCCATCGCCGGGATCGACACCCGATCCGTCCTCACCCTGTGCCGCCCCTCTCCGTGTCGTCGCCACCACCCCCGAGCCGGTGGGCAACCAGAGCGAGCACTCGATGGCTCGCCCAGCCGACCTCCGTCCGCTCACCCGCACTTCGGCCCGGCGCCCCTGCAGGTGCCCGTACCCGCGGCCAACCCCTTCCCATTCGATGGCTCCCACCGACAGGGCCAGGTCACCTCCTTGTGGCCACTCGCTGGCGTGATCCACCAGCACCACCAGCGCTGTCTGGCGGTCCCGGGCCCGGGCGCTCAGATGGCGGGCTGCGGTCTGGCGGGCCCGGCCGGGCGGGCGCACCAGGACGACGTCGACACCGGGCAGCAGGTCCCCCGCCGCTTCGGCCCAACCACTGCCCGGGTGCGGCACGAAGACCACCCGACGCAGGTCGATACCGAGTTCGGCGGCCGCCACCACCCCGGGGTCGCGCAAGCCGACCGCCGCACACCAGCTCCCCGCCTGCGACGCCGCGGCCAGGAGAGCCAGCGCCAACGTGGTGGCCCCGTGACCCGGCAACCCGGCCACGGTCGTCGTCGTCCCCCGTCGCAACGCCCCGTCGGGGAAGAGGGGGACCAAGGGGGCCGGTACCGGCAAGAGCCTCCCGGCCACCGGGGTAGCGGGACGAACCCGATCGGCCAGCCCGACCGGGAGCTCCCGGGAACGGGGAGAAGGGCGCTTCTGAGGACCTGGAGCGAACATATGTTCGTACTCTACAGAGAAGCTGCTCTCGTCGCACAGGGGAAAGAACAACCAGCTCAGCACCGGTCTCTCTCCCCCACAGCGTCACCGGGTCACAATGCAGTCCTCATGTGTGGTCGCTTCGCCCTCATCACCCCACCACCCCGCCTGGCCCGCTATTTCCAGGCCGCCCTGGGCGAAGGAGTCGAGGCCGCGCCGCAACCCAGCTGGAACGTCGCCCCCACCGACCAGGTCCTCGGGGTCGTCGCCCGGCACACGCCCGCCGATGGCAGTCTCTCTCGAACGCTCCGACCGTATCGCTGGGGGCTCATCCCTTCGTGGGCCAAGGATCCCGCGGCGGGGAGCCGCCTCTTCAATGCCCGGGGCGAGACCGTGGCCACCAAGGCGTCCTTTCGCTCCGCCTTCCGGAGCCACCGCATCATCGTCCCGGCCGACGGCTTCTACGAGTGGCACAAGCAGAACAGTGGCCGCAAGCAGCCCCACTACTTCACTCGCGCCGATGGTGCGCCGTTGGCCATGGCCGGGATCTCGGAGTGGTGGCGGGACAGGAACGGGCCAGCCGATGCCCCGCCCCTTTACTCCTGCTCCATCATCACCACCACGGCCAGTCAGGACATGGAGGGGATCCACGACCGCATGCCGGTGATCCTCAACCCCGACACGTTCGACGTATGGCTCGATCCCGACATCGACGACATCGCCGAGTTGACCGCACTCGTCCGCGCCGCGCCCGCCGGTACCATCGTCCACCACCCCGTCAGCCCGCGGGTGGGCAACGTCCGCAACAACGACGCCGATCTGGTGGCGTCCGTCTGACGACTGAGGTCGGGCCCGTGGCGCGCCTGCCCGTAGTATCGCCCCGTCGGACACCAACGAGGCGAAGGGGAATGACATGGACATCCGTTCGGCCCGAGACGTGGCTCCCGTTGTCGAGCACGCCGGCACGGTGCCGGTCTGGTGGCTCATCGAGCCCCGTGAATTGCACGACGCGACAAAAGGTGGATTCCTCGAACTCGTGAGCGAATGGGAAGTGGCGGGAGGCGGACTCGTGGACCCGCACTCCCACCCCACCCACGAGTTCTATTACATCATTTCGGGACGCGGCATCATGAAGATCGCCGACGAGGAACGCGAGGTCGGCCAGGGCGACCTGATACGGATTCCGCCGGACACCGTGCACAGCATCTGGCCGGTCACCAAGAACTCGTCGTTGCGTGGACTCGCCTTCGCCATCGGTATCGAGGGAACAGGCCCGGTTGACTACACCAGCTGAGGGGCACGCTCCTTCCGCGCTGAGTGCGTAGAGCGGGACTCCACCGCCGTGAAGCTCACACTCGACCTGCACGATATTTACAATCGGGGCGGCGACATCGACCGGGCGCTCCGGGCGATCATCGACGAAGCGGTGGAGAAGAAGGTCCGGCTCGTCGAGATCATCCCGGGGAAAGGGAGCGGCCAGTTGAAGAAGCGCGTGCTGCGCTTTCTCGACCAGAAGGAGATCAAGGCCCTCTACGACCGTGTCGAGAAGGACTCCCGCAACTTCGGACGTGTGTTCGTCCATTTCCGACACAAGTGACTGCCGGTGCGTCACAACCCAGCGCCTACACCAAGGAGAGAACCTCGCCATGACCCCCCAGAATGCGACGAGAGTGCGGCAGATGAACCGGCGCACCTTCATCGCTGCCGCATTGGCGGCCGGTGGAGGGGGCCTCCTGTCCGCCATGGGTGGCGCAGGGGCCGGGGCGGCAACCATCAGGGCGGCGTCGAAGGTCAAGGCGGCGGGCTCAGACCTCGGCGCCATCGAGCATGTCATCTTCTTCATGCAGGAGAACCGCTCCTTCGACCACTACTACGGGTCCTATAGGGGCGTGCGCGGTTTTGACGATCACCCGAAAGGCTCGCTCGGCGCCTTCGCACAGGCATGGCCGGGTGGCGCGGCGGCGCACCTGCTCCCCTTCCACCTCCGATCCAACTCGGGCATCGGCGAATGCACGCACGACCTCAACCACACGTGGCCCGCCGAGCACCTCAGTCGCGGCACGGGACACAACGCGGACTTCGTGAAGACCCACACCAGCGCGGCGTACGAAGGGCCCCGGGACGGGGTGGTGACCATGGGCTACTACACCCGGGGGGACCTTCCCTTCTACTACGCATTGGCCGATGCCTTTACCATCTGCGACAACTACCACTGCTCCGTCATGGGCCCCACGCATCCCAACCGGCTCATGGCGCTTTCGGGGACGATCGACCCCGCGGGGAAGGCCGGTGGCCCCGTCATCAGCACCAACGAGGATGTCGACGCCATCTGGAGCGCACACTGGCCCACCATGCCCGAGGTGCTCGAAGACGCCGGAATCAGCTGGAAGGTCTACAACCCCGAGGGCGACCTGTACGCGCCCGCATTCTTCGAGCAGCACGGGCTCCTGGTCGGTGACGCCATCCTCCCCTACTTCAGCCAGTACAAGAATCCGTCTTCCTCGCTCTACCAGAAGGCCTTCCTGCCCCAGTACCCCACGGACTTCGTGACCGATGTCGCCTCGGGCAACCTGCCCTCCGTCAGCTGGATCCTCCCGCCCGACGGCTACGACGAGCACCCGCCCGCGCCGCCGGCGCTGGGAGAGTGGTTCACGAACCAAATGCTCAACACCTTGGCCTCCAACCCCGACGTGTGGTCAAAGACGGTGCTCTTCCACATGTACGACGAGAACGACGGGTTCTTCGACCACGTGCCCCCGCCGACGGCGCCCGCCGGTACCCCCGGCGAGTACCTGACCGCGTCGTCACTACCCCCGGATGCCGGTGGTGTCGGGGGGCCCATCGGGATGGGCTTCCGCGTCCCCATGCTGGTGCTCTCACCCTTCAGTCGCGGCGGGTATGTTGCGTCCGACGTCTTCGACCACACCTCACAGCTCCGCTTCCTCGAAGAGCGTTTCGGAGTGCGGGCCCCGAACCTCTCGGAGTGGCGACGGGACAACGCGGGTGACCTGACCTCGACGCTGCACATGCGGCACAAGGATGTGTCGATTCCTTCGCTCCCTTCGACGTCGAAGGACCTTCCCGCGGACGTGATGGCACAGGGCTGCACGCAACTCGACATTTTGGGGGCCTCCGACGACCAACCGGCGTACCCCGTGCCGAAGCACCAGAGCATGCCCCGGCAAGAGGCGGGGAGCGCTCGGCGGGTGTAGTCCCGCGCTCCGTCCTCAGCGGGGACGGCGGCGCAGCGAGGGTTCTGCGATGGCCGCCGGCACCCAACCCACGTCGGTGGCGTTGAGGTCCATCCCGGGCGGCACGATCTCGTCGATGCGATCGAGGACGTCGGGGGCGAGTCGCAACTCGAGGGCGGGAAGTTGGGATTCCAGGTGCTCCATGGTGCGGGGTCCGATGATCGGCGACGTGATGGCCGGATGCTCCAGGACAAAGCCGAGGGCCAGTTGGATCAGGCCCAACCCACTCTCTTCGGCCAGTGTGTTCAGCGCCGTGACCGCCTCGACCTTTTGCCGGTTTCCCGGCAGGGTCATGTCGTAGTGGGCGGGCACCATGCTGGAGCGCCGGCTGGTGTTCGGCTTACCCTCCCCGAAAGCACCCGACAACCACCCTCCGGCCAGGGGACTCCAGGGCAGGACGCCCATGTCGTACTTCTGGCACATCGGTAACACGTCCTTCTCGATGCCACGCACCAGAATCGAATACGGCGGCTGCTCGGTGACGAAGCGCTCGCGGGCCCGACGTTGCGCCACCCACTGTGCCTCGACGATCTCATGGGCGGGAAAGGTCGAGCTGCCGAAATAGCGGATCTTCCCCACCCGCACCAGATCGGTGAGCGCGCCCAGGGTCTCGTCGATGTCGGTGTCCGGCGATGGTCGGTGAATCTGGTAGAGGTCGATGTAGTCGGTGCCCAAACGGCGCAGGCTGTTCTCGCAGCCGGCCATGATCCACCGGCGCGAGTTGCCTTGGGCGTTGGGGTCCTTTCCCATGACACCGTGAACCTTGGTGGCCAGAATGACCTTCTCGCGGTTCTTCTGGGCCAATGCCTTGCCCACGATCTCCTCAGATTCGCCGAACGAATAGACATCGGCGGTGTCGATGAAATTGATCCCCGCATCGAGCCCGCGGTGGATGATGCGGATCGCTTCGTCGTGATCAGAGGTGCCCCACGCCCCGAACATCATGGCGCCCAGACAGAGTGGGCTCACTTTGACACCGGTACGGCCGAGCGTGCGATATTCCATCGGCGTGATGGTACTCACCGAGGTGGGCCCAAGTAAGGGCGGGCCCGGTCAGTCCCGCAACCGACCCGCGGCGTCCGCCGCGGCGAACAGTAGGGCAGGATCGTTGGTCCTGGCATGGCAGCGCAACGCTGCTTCGGTCAGCTTGAGGGCATGCACATCACCGGACTGCAGGGCCAGCGCGATCAGGACATCGGTGGCCGGCGGATCCCCGTCGTCGGTGCCGGCGCGGTGCCGCTCGATGTCATAGGCCACGTGGAGCGAGGCGACGGCCTGCCATGCGTAGGCCAATGCCGCGTCGTGATCCTCCACCGCGAGCCAGGGAAGGATGAGTTCGAGCGCCAAGGGCGCGGTCACGGCGTGCAGGAGCCCGATCGCGCTCCCGTCCTCGGCGTTGCGCAGGTAGGCGCGCGCCCCACCGATGGCGAGGGCATCGAGGAGCGCCACGGCATCGCCGCCCGGCCCCAGGGACGAGACGGCCTGCTCGAACTCGTCGGCGATGTCCGCCATGTGCCTCACCGCATCACTGATGAGCGGTTCCGGCCCTGCCTCCTCGGGCAGGTACGGGAGGTCGGCCAGCGCTTCGGGCACGTTCTGGTGCCCGATGAGCAGCGGTGGCCCGGGAAGTTCCTGGTACTGCGACGCCCAATAGGCCAGACCGGTGGCCACTTCGACCCGGCGGGGCAACGTGGCCGCCTCACCGAAGGCGCGTAACGCATGGGCGGTCCGGATCAGACCGTGCGCCGCCGCTCCGATGGTGCCCGGTACGAGACGCGGCACCCATTCCCCGACAACCGCAGCCATCGGCCGATCGGCCAGTTCGGTCTCGAAGAGTGCCAACCACGAGGGGAAGGACCCGGGGACGCCTAGCGCAGTGGGCCAGTCGGCTTCGCTCAATGGCATTACTGCCGGAGGCGGTGCGACATCCAATCGCACGGCGTACGCCATCACCCAGTCCGCAACAGCCTCGCTGTGGCCGAGCTGCCCGAGCACTTCCGCGCCCATCGGACCGTGGTTCGACAAACCGAGCGCTCCGTACTCGGGCGCGGTGCCAGCAAGGACAGTGAGTGCATCGTCGAGCGGATGGGACTCCATGGACCCAGTATGCGTCAGTGACGGCCGAAGAACTCGATGAGATGGTCCGCCACTTCCTCGGCATGCGTCACGATGCCGAGGTGTCCGGAGCCGGCGATCTCCTGGTACTCACAGCCCGGAATGATCCCGGCGGCCTGGCGGGCCTTCTCCGGTGGGGAGTCCACGTCGTGCTCGAAGGCCACGATGAGACACGGCACCGCGATCTCGGGCCATCGCGTGGTGCGCGAGGGATCGGTAGACCAGGCCAACGCCGCCTCGTACTGGCCGAGACGACCGGGGTTCGGCCAGACCGGAAGGTCGGCCGTGAACGACAGCCACGTGCTGACCACCTCATCGTTTTGAATGTCGGCAATGGGCAGGTAGCGGAGCGTCTGCGTGGCATAGAACAAGGAGGGGAGATCGACATCGAGGCGGGCCACGTCCCGCTCCACCGTGGTGATGGCGATCTCCCAGGCCGTGGGCTTGTTCGCGCTCCCCATGAGCGCCGCAGACCGAACACGCCCCGGATGGTCGAGAACCAACGTCTCGGCGATCCAACCTCCGAGCGAATGACCGGCGACGTGGACGGGATCGGTCCAACCCAGACGATCCAGAAGCGACAGTGCGTCCGCCGTCATCCCCTCGACGCTGTACGGAGACGGTGGCGACGAGGACGGGGCAACGCCGCGATTGTCGAAGGTCGCCACCTGGTAGCCGGCCGCCACCAGCGCCGGGACCACGCTGAGATGCCAGGCCAGCGCCGGCTGCCCACAACCGGCGATGAGAAGCAGCGGTTCGCCGTGGCCCGTGATATCGAAATTGAGCGTGACGTCGCCCACATGGACGTCAGGAATGGAGCACCTCGTCGAGCAGCGTGGGGGCGATGTTTCGCCCGGAAAGTATGACGACGGTCTCGCTCCCGTCGTCCCGGGAGGAGATCAGGCCGGCCCTGACGGCTGCCACCCCCACCGCCCCCGCACCTTCGAGGACCAGGCCCATTTTGTGGGCGGAGAAGGCCATGGCCGACCGTATGTCGGCCTCGCTCACCGTCAGGATCTCGACGTTGTTGTCGAGCGCGATGCCCACCGTGATCGCCCCCGTCTCGAGATTGCCGGCCAGGCCATCGGCCAGTGTCGGCTCCACCGTGATGGGCACGATGGTTCCCGCGGCAACGGCGGCGCTCATCGAGGGCGAGGCCTCCGACTCGACACCGATCACGCGGACGCCCGATCCGCGCAGGCCGAGGCTGATGCCGGACACCAGCCCGCCCCCTCCGACGGGAACGATCACCGTCCCCAAGTTCGGCACCTGTTCGAGCAGTTCACGCGCCATCGTCCCTTGACCGGCGATGACATCGGGATCGTTGTAGGGCGAGACGTACCGCCCACCCTCCCGCTCGACCAGGTCGAGCGCGTGCGCTTCCGCCTCGCTGTACCCCTCGCCGTGCAGGACGAGGCGAACGTCGAACTGTTGCAGTGCGGACACCTTGGCCGCCGAAGCCAGGCGGGGCACGATCACCGTGACCCTGGCCTTGAGCTTGGCACCGCCATAGGCCAGACCCAGGCCGTGATTGCCGGCCGACGCACCCACCACCTCTCGCCCGGGGTCGGCGTTGAGCGTGGCCGCCACTGCGGCCAACCCTCCTCGTACCTTGAACGAGCCAGTGGGCTGGAAGGTCTCGATCTTCAGCGAGACGTTCTGTCCCAGCTGCGGCGCCGTGACCACCGGGGTGATCGCCAGGTGCCGGCGCACCACCTCCCACGCTGCGGCGTGGTGCGACGCTTGGGGCTGGACCACCGTGCGCATGGCCTCCAGTCTGTCCGAGCCGCGCCTGGCATGCTGACCGGCATGTCAGATCCTTCCGCCGTGGCCTTCGGTCACGCCCGTGTCATCGTCCTCTCCGACGTCGCTGCGATGGCTCGGGCCGCCGCTGACCGGGCCGCAGAGATCATGCGGGCGGCGGTGCGGGAACGCGGGGTGGCTCATGTGATGTTCGCCACCGGGAACTCGCAACTGGCGTTCGTCGAAACGCTCGTGGCCAGGGCCGCCGATGTCCCGTGGGCGGACACGATCGTCTTCCACATGGACGAGTACGTCGGGATAGGGCCCGACCACCCGGCCGGGTTCCAAAAATGGATCCGGGAACGGATCGTCGAACCAACGTCGCCGCGGGCGGCGTACTACGTCGATGGGCAGGGTGAGGCCGGGACCTCGTGCGCCCGCTACGCGGATCTCCTGGCCCAGCACCCACTCGACCTGTGCTGCCTGGGGATCGGGGAGAATGGGCACCTCGCCTTCAACGACCCCGGGGTGGCCGATTTCAGCGACCCACTCGACGTGAAGGTGGTCGAGCTCGACGCGGCATGCCGGCAGCAACAGGTCAACGAGGGCCATTTCCCCGACCTGGCGTCCGTGCCTTCGCACGCCATCACCGTGACCATTCCGGCGCTCCTGCGCGCCGCGGCGGTGATCGCGGTGGTCCCCGAAGCGCGCAAGGCCGAACCGGTTCGCGCCGCATTGACCGGGCCTCTTTCGGTTCGTTGCCCCGCCTCGGCCTTGCGGACGATCCCCTACGCCACCATCTACCTCGAGCCGGAGTCGGCCCGGCTGCTGCAGCTCGGAGAAGAGTCTCCCCCCAGAACGTTGCACGTCGCCAGGGGGAACGAACCTGCGGCACCCACATAAGGGCCGTTCTTGCCCCAACCGATGCGGGCCGCCTCAATGGGGCGGAAGAGGCGCTTGAGATCCTGCGCGTGGACCGGGCTGTAGAGCAGCCAATCGCTGCCGTCCCCACCGACGAAGTACGTCTCCTCACCCGGGCCCGCACCTTGTCTGTTCGACGCAATCAGCGGGCCACGCAGGACGTCCTTGCAGGGTCCGAGCGGGCCCTTGCACTTGACCGCACCCATGGCGTAGTCCGGGCTGAAGAACCCCGTGCCACCGGAGAAGAACACCCACACCGTCGACTGTGGAGAAAGCGCCATCTGCGGTGCTTCGACCAAGGGGAGCTCCCATTTCCGGGTGGGCTGGAAGAGACTCACCGGCTTGTCCTCCAGGGTGAGGCCGTCGTTGCTCAACGGCTGGGCCCAAATACTTGTCGTGCCATCACCGGGAACCGAGTTGTTGTCGGACTTCCATACGAGATAGTTGGGCTGGCGCGGGCCTCTGGGACCATGGGGGTCCACGAACAACTGTGGGTCGATGTCACCTCCCAGTTTTTCTTGACAGACGAAGGGCGTCCCACGGGCACGGAAGGGACCGGACGGGCGGCGCGCGGTGGCAATGCCGATGCAGTGCTGCAGGGGCTTCGTTCCCGCCACCGAGAAGGTCACGTACATGACGTAGCGGTGGCCGAGCTCGTACACCGCCGGGGCCCACGTCAGACCCGGTTGGGCCCAGTCGGGGAGCTTGGGCACCGCGTCGAATGGTTTCTTGCTCCAGTGCCCTGGTTCTCCGGTCAACGTCGGCGTGTGTTGCGGGAGCTCACCCAATGGATCCGACGTGATGTTGCCGAAGGCTGACGAGAGGTAGAGGTAGTACTTCTTCCCGTCACTGAAGAGGAACGGGTCCGGCAGATCGAAGTTCTCCTTGGCGATGGAGATGCCCGGCGCCTGAGGATGTTCGGTGCGGGGGGGCTGCACCAACACGAACTTGTGGCTCGTGACATGAAGGATGACAACGAGGAGCACGGCCGCGAGGATGCCCGCGCCGGCGGCAACCAGTGCCAGGCGCACAGCCTTCATCCTCGGCATCTTCCGTACCCCCCAAAGGACTCCGTCCCGGCCCGTGGCCCGGGCGGCTCCAGAAACGTCGATTTTCCCCCCGAGAGGGTAGTCGGGCGTGGATGGGTGCCCGGAGTGGGTGCAGGCGCTGGGAAGCGGTGACGAGCACATCCCCACGCTGGGGCAGGAGAAGCGGTCTCACTGGATCGAGGCTGATCCCCCTCCCCCCGGCCCGTCGCCAGGTGTCGTGATCGACTTAGCGCCGCGACGTACGCCAACAGAGGCAGCGCATCGGCACCTCGACCGTGCCCTGGCGGTGCGGTATTCGGGAGCGTCCATCGTGATGACGGCGCTGTAGGTGCCGGCCAACCCCACCAGATCCTCCCTGGTCATGGGCTGAGTCCACCGGATGACCTGGCGGTCGGGTTCGGGAAACGGGCCGCCGGGCTCGAGATGCACCTCATGCCGAGCCCGCCTTCGGGCATCCACCCGGACCTTCTCCTCCCCGTTGAGCTCCTTCCCGCCGGCCCACAAGGACCGCATCCAGTCGACGGAGCGGTCGACCCCGTTCCAGAGCAATGCGAACGTGCCACCGGGACGGAGCACCCGCGCCACTTCGGGCAGGGCACGCGCTTCATCGACCCAGTGCCACATCGACGCGCCGATGACCGCGTCGAACGAGGAGTCCTGAGCCGGGATCTCCTCTGCGCTCCCGGCGACGCCGTCGGCCTGGGGAACTCGTTCGAGGAGGATGGCACGCATCCGGCCATCCGGCTCGACCGCTCGCACGTGCGGATGCCGGCGGACGAGCCGGCGGGTCAGGCCCCCGGTGCCGGCGCCGAGCTCCAGCACGTCGAGCGCGTCGGGTGGCAGGGCCCGCTGCACCGCCTCGTCGGGAGGGCCGGGCCGAAACCGGTCATAGCGATCGGCTATCGAGCCGAATGACTGGCGCAGCTCGTCGTTGCCCTCACGCACGGACAAAAGCTACCGGCGACCACCCGTTACTCGACGTCAGCTTTCATTCGTTCCAAGGTGGTCCGCATGCCGTTGCGATTGGTACGACCGCGGGCCCAGCCGAAAAGTGCCCAGTACAAGCGAAGGGGCGGCGTCCGGGCCAGTTGGAACGACTCGGTGACATCAGTGCCGTCCCCCTGCGGCTCCAAGGCATAACGCCAGACGTTGAGGGGTTTGTCGCTAGGCCCGATGCCAAAGGCGAACGCGCGGCCGGGCTCGCTTTCACACACGGTGCAGGTGGTCCAATACGTCGGTCCCCTCCCGTTTCGCTTGACATGTCCACGGAATTTGGCGCCGACCACCGGACCGGTCGCACCCTCCAGCCATTCGGCTTCGAAGGTCTCGGGGCTGTAGCGGCCGATCTTCGTGACGTCGCTCACCAGCTCCCATATCCGTTCGGGGGAAGCTGCCATGTGGACGGTGACGGAATCCTGCATTGCAGCAGCCTACGGGCGGTGCCCTGCCGTCGTTCTGCCACCTAGGCCGGAGGCGAGTGCGAAAGCCAGCGGTTGAGAAAGGGAATCGCGGCCACGCCGTGCCACTGATGGTCGCCGTCGAAGATGTCGTGACCGAGGTGGTCCGCGGCGCCGTCGTGGGCATAGACCAGCCCGGTGCGGCGCACCGACTCGGTCGCCGCCGCCAACGGGAAGAGCGGGTCTTCGGTCCCGGTCTCGATGAGGAGGGGGCGGGGGGAGATCAGGGCACCCAGGTCCTCGTGCTCGAGACGGCCGAGCATGCCGTAGACGACCTGGGATCCGCACATGTTCCATGGCATCTTGTGGCTCTCCGCCCAGGAGGAGAAGTAACCGCTGACGACCGCCGCGGCGACACGGCGGTCGTAGGCCGCGGTGAACAAGGTGACGGTGCCCCCGTAGGAGAGCCCGACCATGCCGATCCGGCTCGGATCGACCAACGGATGCTCGGCGAGGACGTCCAGGGAGCAGCTCAGGTCCCAGATGTTCTGCGCCAGCGGGTTCCACCCCGCCATGACGGCGTGGACGAGGTTGGTGTCACACGCATAGTGATCCTCGGGGTTCCAGTCGAGGCGTTCCCCGAAGCAGCGAAGGTCGGGAGCGAGGACCACGTAGCCCTGGCGGACGAGCTGTAGCGCGTAGTCACTGTTGGGCGCATTGGTGTGCTCGAGGCCTACGGCTTGGGACTTGCCGGGCCCATGACCGTGGCAGGCCAGCACGGCTGCTCCCTCGGAGACCCGCCCGTCGGGAACGAGCAGGTAGGCCGGGACCGACATGGTGCCCTCGGTGTCGAAGACGATCTTGTCCCGGCGGTAGCCGTCGCACGGCACTGACTCGAGCGTCTCGGTGTTGAGGGGCACCGGATCGGGCATGCGGCCCAGCAGCTCGATCAGGCGGGCGCGCCGGCGCTCCCGCCAGCCCGGGAGCGACGCGAGATCGGTTTCGGGCAGGGGATCCTCGTGGGCGGTCGTAGCCAGGCGGGACATCCACTGGTACCACGAGGAGTAATTGCGTACGGGGGCAGGCCAGACCGGCCGTGGCGCGTCACCGGTCATGTATCCCCTCTCCCTCCGACGGTGCCATTGTGTGGCCCAATGTAGGCCCGGAACGCGGGTGAGATTGAGGTGGGTGGAGATCTCGGGCACAATTCTCTGCGTGACCCTCGCCACACGTCTCAGCGTGCACCCACTCTCGCCCACCATCGGTGCCGAAATCGGGGACATCGACCTCTCGGTGGCATTGGCCCCCGGTGTGGTCGCCGCCGTGCGCGACGCGCTGAACACGCACCATGTGATCTTCTTTCGCGACCAGTCCCTCACCCCGCAGCAGCAGGCCGACTTCGCGCGCCAGTTCGGTGAGGTCACGGAGGCGCATCCCGTTCTTCCCGCCATCGATGAGAGCACCGAGGTCCTCGCCATCGACGGCAAGGTGGACAGGGCCAGCTGGTGGCACACCGATGTGACGTTCCTCGAGACGCCGGCGATGGGATCGATCCTCTACATGCTCGAGGCGCCCGAGGTCGGCGGCGACACCATGTGGGCCAGCCTGCAGGACGCCTATGACGGTCTGGCCCCGGTCGTGCGCACCATGTGTGACGGCCTCATCGCCATCCATCACGATCCCTGGTTTGCCGCCGACGTCGACGCCCGGGGCGGCTACGAGTGGAACGGGACCTGGCGGGAGAAACTGTTGCCGGCCTTGCATCCTGTCGTGCGCACGCATCCGGAGAACGGACGTAATGGGCTGTTTGTCAACGGTCAGTTCACACAGGCCCTGCTCGGTCTCTCCAAGAACGAGAGCAACGCCATTCTGGACATGCTCTACCGCCACTGCGTGCAACCAGAATTCACCTGCCGGTTCCGCTGGGAGGCGGGATCCGTCGCCTTCTGGGACAACCGGGCGACCCTGCACTATGCACTGGACGACTACGGAGACGCTCCCCGTTACGCCCATCGTGTGACCTTGCGCGGCGACCGCCCCTTCGGTCCCGCACTCCCTGCACCAACCCCCGGCTGAAGAGCCGATCCCGTGCCCGCCAGCCTTCCGGCAGTCCTCGGGCTTGCCGCGGGCGCGTTTGCCGGTACCAACCTCGACAACGCCGCGGTGACCGTCGCCATGGTGGCCACGGCACCACCGGATCGGGACCGGAGGATCGCGGCCGGCCAGGTGATGGGGTTTGCCGCGCTCGTCCTCGGCGCCATCGGCATGGCTGCCCTGCTCTTCGAGCTCTCCACGCGCGTCATCGGCCTCCTCGGCCTCGTCCCGCTCACGCTCGGCATCCGCGGCTTCATCGGTCTCCGTCACCCGGAGAGCCGGGCCAGGGTGGCCCGCCGCGCCATCGGAAGCGGCTTCTTCGCAGCCGCAGTGGTGACCGTCGCAGCCGGTGGGGACAACCTCGCCGTCTACATACCCCTGTTCCGGGTGGCACGCGTCCGCGGCACCATCGCCGCGCTACTCGTCTTCGCCGTGGGTGAAGCGCTCCTGACCATCTTCGTCTTGCGCGCCGGGGGACACCCACGCGTGCGGAGGGCCGTCACCGCCGTCGGCGTGGTGACCACGCCGATCCTCTACTGCGCCATCGGGATCCTCGTGCTGATCGAAGCCGGCACCCTCACTGTGTGAGAGTGTTCTGGTAGAGACCCTCGCCGAAGCGCATGGCTGACCCTCTATGAAGGAAGCGGCTTTGCCTTTTGCACCACGACCCAGCAGGTGCCCTGCGGCTTGTGGTTGGTCTTCAGGTCGCATTGCGAGGAGGGTGGCACATTGTTGTGGACCTTCACCACGGTGTAGGTGTTCGGGCCATACATCTTGTGTGGCCCGAAGCTCCAGATAGGGGAAAGGCCACCCGGAAAACTCTTGATGTTGGACAGGGCGGTGACGAAGGTACGCCGGTCGAGCTGAGGCCCGGCCGCTGTCGCCGCCTGTGCAAAGAGCCGGATGGAGGTGCACCAGGCCTGAATCGGCCCCTGTTCCTCGATGTAGAAGCTCGTCGTCCCCTTGATCGGCTTGGGATGCGCCTTGTGCCACGTGGCGTAGCAGGAGCGCACGCCGGGGTCGTAGCCGCCTTTGCTCTCGGGACGGGCGTCGTCGAACCCACCCAGCGTCTCCGTCGTGACGCCTTCCTGTTCGTTGAGCGCCGTCTCGTACGGCACGGGGATGAGGCCGAGCGCCACTTCGATGCTCGACTGGTAGTCGCTCAAGAGGAGTTGGGGAAAGTACTTCTGCGAGTTCTCGGCCCCGATGTACGGAAAGAATGCGTTCTCCGGCAGCATGGGGATCACCGATTGCACGCCCGCCGCCTTCAGACGTTCCACCGCGAGCGTGGCGTCGGAGTCGGTACTCGCCGTCTCGTTGAGACCGGCCGAGACCGTGTACACCTGGGGCGTGATGCCCACCTTCTTGAGGTCGGGCAACAGATAGGACTGCAGCGCGGCCTGGTCACCGGCCTGGTCCGAGACGACGATACCAACCTTCTTGCCGTGCCCGAGCCGGCCCGAACTCAGCCCCCACTGCACGGTGGCCTCGAGGACCGGCGCCTGGTCGGCCCCGGTCCACCAGAGGTAGGGAGAGCCCTCCTGCGTCCAATTGGTGGTCGTCGACCAGGCCGCGATCATCGGCGTGTGCCCCTCTTGCGTCACGCAGAGCTCGTTGTCTCCGGTCCAGGTGCCGATGCCGTCGATGACGGCGAAGACAGGTGGATTGCCCTGGGTCCACTGTTGGCAGAGCGAACGCATCTCGGTCGCGTTCGCCGGGTTGTAGCTGACGATGATCGGGTTGATCGTACGACCGTGGATCCCTCCCGCCGCATTGATCTGGTTCACGTAGAGATGGATGGCGTAGGTCTGCTGGTTGTACTCCTTGTCCTCGGCAAAGCCGAGCTGCCCAGCCTCGCTGTTGATGGCGACAACGGGGAAGACCACATTGATCGAGTGGGCGGAGACGCCCCGCGCGCTGGTGCTGGCTTGGCTGACCGGTGTCGGCGCGCCCGCAGCGGCGAGGGTTGTCTCAGCGGCGCCGGCCGTCGCCGACGGAGCGAGGGTGAGCCAGATGACGAGGCCCACGACCACTCCGATCACGATGAGCGCGGTGCGCAGCTGCATGGCGGGCGGGCGGCGCCGTAGCCGGCGCCAGCTGCGCCCGAGGGGCGCCAGCGGGTTTGCGTGGCTGAGCCATCCACTACCGGCCGATGTTGTCATGGTTCCCTCCATCTCACTCTCCCTGTGCGCTCATGGGCGGCCGTTCGGACCTACCAGCGGAGCTCGACCCCGTCGGTCCCGAGGCAAAGAGTGCCTCGTCGCTGGCGCCAAGGTAGGCCGCGAGGGCGCTGGGATCGGCGCGCACCACCTCGGGTGGTCCCTCGGCCACCACCCGTCCCAGCTCCATGACGACCACACTCGTGCACAGCTCGAAGACGAGGGGGACGTCGTGTTCGACCAGGACGATCGTCGTGTCGGCCACCTGGTGCAAGCGACGAAGGAGCGGTATGAATGCCTCGGCTTCTCGCTGCGCGATTCCTGCGGTCGGCTCGTCGAGCAGGAGGAGGCGCGGCGCGGCGAGGATGATGGACGCCAGATCGACGACTCGTCGCGTCCCCGTCGAGAGCTCTGCGGTGCGGTGATACCGGAAGCGGTCCAGCCCGAAGGCGCCGATGACCTCGTCGACCGCGGCGCGCTTCCTCTTCTCCGCGCGGCGTGCCCACGGCAGCCGTAACGTCGTCGACAGGACCGCCACCTCCGCTTTGACGTCCTCGCACAGCAACAGGACGTCGAGCACCGACAATTCCGGGTAGAGCCGGCAGTCCTGGAACGAACGGACGATCCCGATGCGCTGCCGTTCCTCGGGCAGGTACTCGGCCAGATCCGTCCCGTCGAGTCGCACGGTGCCCTGTCGGGGGGTGACGAGACCTGACACCATGTCGAGCGTGGTGGTCTTGCCAGAGCCATTGGCGCCGATCAGCCCGAGGATGGCGCCGGGCTCGGCCGTGAAGCTGACATCATCGACGGCTCGCACCCCGCCGAAGGTCACACCCAGGTTCTCAACCGTGAGCCGGGCGGGACCGGCCGGAGACCCGGAGCCGCTCATGACTCGACGGCCTTCGGCACCAGCGTCGCTCTTTCCGGGCCTGCGGGCGCGACGTCTGCGCCCAGCCCCGGCGGCCCCCCTGCCCGGCGGCCGGCAAGGCGGTCCTGTACGACGCGCACACCGATGGTCAGCGCGTCGGCGGAG
The DNA here is from genome assembly GCA_003160635.1 of Acidimicrobiaceae bacterium. GTDB lineage: Bacteria > Actinomycetota > Acidimicrobiia > Acidimicrobiales > RAAP-2 > Bog-473. The sequence goes on from PMLV01000228.1 coordinate 58,017, forward strand.
CGATGGAGGAGCTCGCCCAGGCCGCCGGGAAGATACAGGATGAAGGCGATCAGGCCGAGGCCGCTGGTGAGGAACTGGATCGTCGGGTTGGCCCCGAAGAGTGCGGGGAGGCCTTCGAGGTAGAGCGCACCGAGCACTGCGCCCGCAATCGACCCCAGCCCGCCGATCACGACCATGGAGATGATGATGAACGAGATGGTCGGATCGAACGTCGCCGTGCTGAACCGTTGCGTCGAGAACGCGAGACAGGCGCCGGCGTAGCCGGCCATGAAGCCGGAGAGCCCGAACGCCATCAACTTGGTNNGCGAAGATCGACAGCAGAAGTATGGCCAGGGAGAACCAGGCGAACGACCGGTCCGAATGCAGGCCGAGCCCGAACAGGCTCGGCCGTCCGATCAACGTGGAGGCCGGGTTCGGCAATCCGGTACACAACGTCTTGTGAAGGCCGGGCACCGTCCAACACGGCGTGGCCAGCACGGCCTCCTGCATGAAGATGGCAAAGCCCAGCGTCGTCACGGCCAGAAAGAGACCGGGCATACGCAATGCAGGGAGACCGACGATGATGGCGACGAGCGCCGTGACCGCACCGGCAAAGAGCAACAGCAGCGGCAGCGGGACGGATCCGCCCAGGTGGGCGGCGACCAATGCCCCGACTGCCACCAGGCCGAATTGGCCGAGCGACACCTGGCCGGCCCACCCGGTCAGGATGGTGAGCGAGAGGGCGATGACCGCGTAGATACAGACCTGGCTGAACAGGTAGTTGTTCCCCACGTTGAGGATAAGGGGCAGGATCGCGGCACCCAGTGCGGCCAGCCACATGCCGGAGACCGAGATCCGGCTCCGCAGGGAATCGACGGTTGCGCGCACGGTCGTCGCGCCGTACTGCCACGTCGACCGCTCACCCGAACGGCTGTCCTTTCGTATGGCGCGGACACGGATCACGAGCACGACGAGCAACACGATGAAGAGGGCCAATTGCTGGTTGGCCGTAGAGGAGACGTTCCACTGCAAGAGCTCATAAAGCACCCCGACGCCGATGCCGGCCACAAAGGCCACGGTGAGATTGATCATGGCGCCGACGAGTGCGGCCGTGAGGGCGAAGAGGAGCAGATCAGGACTGAGGACCTCGGTGAGTGCGCTCGTCTGACCCGGGGCGTTGAGGATGGCGGTGAAGGCGGAGAGTGCGCCGGCCACGGTCCAGGTAAGCGTCGAGGTCCGGCGTATCCACACCCCCGAGAGCCGGGCCGAGTCCGCGTTCTCCGACATTGCCCTCATGTTGAGGCCCCAACTGGTGGAGCGGACCGCCACGGCCAACGCGATGGCCACGATCGGCGCCACGATGAGGGTGAGCACCTCGCCCGGCGTGAAGATGACCGAGCCGAGTGTGAACGAGAGGTCGAAGGGGACCGGGACCGGCTTATAGAGGTTGTGGGGCCGTATGAAGGGAAGCGCGGTCAGCGCCAGGAGTACCTGGCTCAGGCCGATGGTGGCCACCATCACGAGCACCCGGGGCCGGTTGAACAGGCGGCGCAGGACGAGCTCGGACAAACCGCCTACCCCCGCAGCCAGGGAGATGGAGAGGACGAGGGCGAACCAGTATTCGAACTTGAAGTCGGCGGTGAGCTTGACCAGGAACACGGCGGCAATGACACCGACTTGCCCTTGGGCGAAGTTGAGCACCCGATTGGTGCGGTAGATCAGGACGAGACCCACGGCCAAGAGGCCGTAGCCGAGGCCGATGATGACTCCTTGGAGAAGGACGAAGTTCGGAGCCGCAATGGCGAACATCGACGGGATTACTCGAGGCCGGCCGCGGCAGCGCCGAGGAAGACCGGTCGGAGCAGGTCGTCACGGTGGAGCAGGTCGGCCGTCGGGCCATCAAAGCGGATCTCCCCGCGCTCGATGAAGAAGCATCGATCAGCCAGGCTTATGGCGCGGTTGACGCTCTGCTCGACCAGGACGACCGTTGTGCCCTCCTGGTTGATGCGGCGCACCATCGCCATGAGGATGTCCACCGTCATGGGGGCGAGGCCCAGAGCCAGTTCGTCGATGAGCAGGAGCCGGGGGTGGGTCATCATGACTCGGGCCAGGGCCAACATCTGCTGCTCCCCGCCCGACAGGGTCCCCGCCGGCTGATCCAGGCGCTTCTTCAGCGCGGGGAACGCATCCATCGCTTCTTCGAGGGCACGGGCGGAACGGGCGCGATCGCGTCGGAGCGTGTGCCCACCGATCCGCAGGTTGTCGCGCACGGAGAGGCCCGAGAACGTCATCTTCCCACCCACGAGCAGCGCGACGCCCTGCTCGATGATCTGTTCGGGCTCCAGGTACGTGGTGTTCATGCCGAAGATGCGGACCACCCCGCGGTGGGGGTGCGAAAGTCCCGATATGGCGCGGAGCAGGGTCGATTTCCCCGCTCCGTTGGTGCCCAGCAGGGCCACCATCTCCCCTTGTTCGACTTGCAGGTTCATATCGAAGAGCACCTGGTTGGTGCCGTAGTAGAAGTCGAGGTTGTGCACCTGAAGGGCCGGGAGCTCGCCGCCGGCCTGGCGACGCTTGCCCTCGGTGTAGCGCTCGATCACGTCCTCGATCACCAACGTGATGTCGCGCTTGACGCTACGAGAGCCCAGGATGAGGAGAAACCCTCCGACGACGCAGACAGGAGCGATGACCGTCAACGACACCACGATGCCGTGCAGGCCACCGATGGCGTCCGACACGGCACCCACGATGACCGAGCCGGCGAAGCCCCCGAAGACGAGGGAGTACACACCGAACATGGCGAAGCAGATGGTGCGCATCTCGGGAGGGGCAGTAGCGGCCAATGTCATGAATATGCAGATGGCCAGCGGGGACACCGCGGCGTTGGCCACGGTCTGCAGCGCGCATACCAGCCACAGCTGTGGCACGTACAGGGAGGCGACGTAGAGAAGCCCATAGGCCGCGATGCAGAAGCCCGAAATGACCAGCGGTCGTTGCGGGGCGCGGCGGAAGAAGCGGTCGCCGAATACATAGGCCAACGGCAGGCCGAGAAAGGCGGCCAGCCCGACGATGGCGTAGAACTCGCTGCGGCTGGCCGTGTCCAGGTGGAACTTGTCGATCAGAAAGAGGTTGCCGAACAGCCCTGACCCGGTCCCGACGAACCCGAGGATGGCCACTGCGACCAACTCGTAGTAGAGCGACCGGATGCGCAAGAGCCGCGTCATGGCCGACCCGAGCAGCACCCGGGGCGCCTTCTCCTGTTGGGAGTGCAGGTCCATACCCGACTCCTTGAGGATGTGGCTGCTCTCGTTGGCTCCCTTCTCGGGCTCCCGGAGAGTGAACAGGGCGAATCCCATGGGGACGCCGGCCAGGGCGACCAGCAGGCCATAGCGCCAGTCGTGCGCAACCGTCACCACGAAGCCGAAGATCAGGATGCCGACCGTCTGCGAGATCGGATCGGAGAGATTGTGCCAACTGAAGATCCGTCCTCTCCCCTCGGTGGGGTAGGCGTCGGAGAGATACGAGTTGTGGACGGTGTTGTTCACCCCTGTCCCGACCGACGCCGCCAGGTAGAGGAACGCGAAGGCCCACACGTTCGGCGAAAGGGCCATCGCCGACCCGAAGACGGCGAAGATGATCAGGGCGACGCCAGCAACTAACTTCCGGCTTCCCCGGTCGGCCCACAGGGCCAGGGGCACCGCCCACAGCAGCTGGGAGACCTGGGCCACGAAGGCAACGGCCCCGAGTGATGCGTTGGACATGTGAAACGAGACCTCGAGGTTGTGTCCGATGAGGCCGATCCCGTTCCCGAATGTGCCGGGGATGAGCGCTGCCCCGGTCATAAGCACGAGGGGGGCGTAGCCGGAGGTGCGGAGGATCCCGAGCAACGAGGGCGGTTTGCCTTCGCCCGTTCCGGGCATGACGGCCAGATCGGCAACCACGTCAGGGTCCCGCGTCTTCGCCACCGCTTCGCGCAGGAGGTCATCAGGGACGGCAAAGTCGAAGAGCGGCTCTTCGTTCACTGGGGGTGCACTCTATCCCTGACGCGAATGTCAGGGACTTGTTGCCGCGGTGCTACCCCTCCGGGGACGACACCGTCACGACGGTGAGGGGGCCTTCGGGGAGGACGGCCACGCTCCCCGTTCCTCCCAGCTCCGCCAGGGCCTCGGCCACCGCCGTCGCCAGGTCGTGCACGGGCACGAGCAAGGCGTCGACGGTCATCTCGTCGGTCAACCCTTCGCTGTAGAGCCATACCTGGGCCCGCGTGAGCACCCTTCCCAGCACCTGTGCCTGCCAGCGATCAAGCTCAGCGCCGCCCGCCGCATCGATGAGGTCGTCGGCCGTGCGGGCCAGGGAAATGACCTTGGCGAAGGCCCCATCGATTGGAATGCCGTCGTTGCAGGCGGCCGCCATCACGATGATGCCCCCGTCACGGACGATCCGTTCGGCCGCCGCCATGCCCTTGACCGCCTGGTAGAGGTTCCGGTCGAGCGGGTACCCGCCGTTGGTCGAGACGACCACGTCGAACGGGGCGGCGACCTGCTTCACCGACGCGGCCTCGACGAACGCGCACGCCGCGTCGTGCGCCGCGTCGAGCGGGCCCGCGAAGACGGCAGTGATCTCGCGGGTCGCGTTGATGGCCACGTCTATGGAGTAGTGCGGGGGGGCCAGGGCCACCGCGGCCCGGACGAAATCGTGTACCGGGTTCCCCCGCCGGGTGACGAAGGTGGCTCCGGCATCGGCGATGCGCCGCGGATGGTGCGCTTCGAGGATCGTCTCGGTGGCGGCCAACCCCGGGCACACCGCCTTGGGGCCACCGCTGAAGCCCGCGAAGAAATGGGGCTCCACGAACCCGGTGATGATGCGGACATCCGCCTCGACGTAGTGGCGCAGCAGGAGGACGGGTGTTCCGTCCACTTCTCCCACCTCGACGTGCTCGTCGTTCTGCGCGTCGTGGTCGATGATGGTGTAACGGGCCACGATCTCGGGGCCGACGAGGTCCTCCATCTCTTGCGGTGTGGCCTGGCGGTGCGTGCCCGTGGCGCACAGCAAGGTGATGTTGGCGTCCGGGATCCCGCAGAGCTCGAGATGGCGCAGCAGCGGCGGGAGCAGCGTCCGGTTGGGCATCGGCCGGGTGAGGTCCGGGAAGACGACGACGACTTGCGCCTTCCCCGCCACCAGCTCGGCCAGCGGAAGACCGGAAAGCGGATGGGCCAGGGCGTCGAGCACCGCCCCCGCCTGATCGGCCAGCCCCTCGAGCTCCGTGGGCAGGATCACGGTAGCGTCGTCGGGCACCTCGACCGTCCGCCCGTCGACGCCGTACGCCAGGGAGACGAGCATGGGCCTAGCGACCGAGGCCGCTGTCAGCCCACGGAAACCCCTCGGTGGCGGCGAGGACCGCCGTGGCGACGTGCTCGACCTGGGGCCGCAGGCGCCGGTAGAAGTCGACCGTCGGCGCGTCGGGAGTGATCACGGCTTCCACCGGGTCGAGTTGCTCCAGCGTCAACCCCATGCCGAGGGCGCGGCCGGCCAGGAGGGCGGCGCCGGCCGAAGCCGCCTCGCCGGATCGATGGCGGACGGCGGGGATGCCCAGAATCGACGTCAGGACGTCGACCCACAGCGGAAGCCCGGTGCCGGCGCCGCCGAGCGTGACCCCTTGGGCCGTGCTGCCGCCCAGGCGGCCGGCCGTGACCACCTCCATGCAGCGCAGGACGTCCCAGGCCACCGACTCGATCACGGCCCGCGACAGGTCATCCGCGCCGTGGATGGCACCAAGGCCGACGAATCCGGCCCGGGCGTCATCGCGCCACCAGGGGGCGCGAGCCCCGTCGAGCCACGGCACAGCCGTGACGCCCCGTGCCCCCGGCGGGCTCTTGGCCGCCCGCGCCGCCAATTCGTCGACGGGACGGTCGAGCAGCCGACCGAGCCAGGCCAGGAACGAGCCTGCGGCCGAGAGGCCGCCCTCGAGCAGCCACCCTTCGTTGGCGCCCCTGGTGACCACGGCACCGGCGGGAGAAGGGACGGGGCGGTCGTGCACGGGGACCGAGACATTGGCGGTCGTCCCCCAGCTGACCATCGGGCATTCTTCAGAGGCGCCTGAGCCGAGGACCTCGCACTGGCGGTCGCCGGCGCCGATCACCACGGGAATGCCCGGCCGCAGACCGAGCTCGGCTCCCGGCACGGGCTTGAGGTGGCCGATCACGGTGTCGGAGGGCACGACACTCGGGAGCTTGCCCATCGCCGGGCCGGCCAACTCGCGGACGGCATTGCCGTCGAAGTCGTACAGCCCGCTCCGTGAGGCGAAGCTGGCGTCGGTGACCACCTCGTCGGTCATCCTCCGAAGGACGAAATCGCGGGGCGAGAGGATCACATCGCTGAGGGCCAACCGGTCGGGCTGGTGTGCGCTGAGCCAGGCCAGCTTCGCCGCCATCGCCCCGGCGTCCAGTGGGATGCCGGTGCGGGCCCAGTTGATGTCCTCGCCGCCCAGCAATTCCGCGAGGATCGGCGCTTCTGCCACCCCGCGCCGGTCGGACCACAAGATGCCCTTGCCCAGCGGCTCCCCCGACGCCGTCACCGGAACGAACGTCTGGCGCGCCCCGGAGCAGGCGACGACATCGACCCGACCGAACGCCGCGGGCGCCTGCGCCCTTGATTCGGCACAGGCGATCACCACCGAGGTCCACCAGCGCAACGGGTCTTGTTCGGCCCATCCGGACTGGGGATGCGCGGTGGTGATGACAGCTCGGGTCAGGGCCAAGAGCCCTTCGTCGCTCCACAGACCCACCTTGGTGACCGTGGTTCCGAAGTCGATGGTGAGGATCATCATTGCCTGAGGATCCTCATTGGTGGACCAGCCCGGCGACGAGACCGGCCATTTCGGCCGGATCCTGGTCCTGGTACACGGCGCGGCCGATGGCCATCCCGCTGCCGCCCCCCGCCATGACGTCGCGCACCTCGTCGAGCACCTCGGCGCGGCCGCCCTCGCCGAGCGGCCCCCCGAGAAAGAGGACCGGTACGCCGACGCTGGCGACCACCCGCGCCACGGCCCGCTGGCGCTCCTCCCCGGGGGTGACGGAAGGAACCGGCACCTTGAGCACCGGCGCACCCATATCGTGCGCGATCACCGCGGCCAACACGATGGCATCGGTCTCACGGGCGACGCGGCCGTCGCGCCACACGAGCGGCTCGATCAACGCCTCCAGCCCGGTCGCCCGGGCCTGTTCGAGGACCTGCCCGAGGAGCTCGAGCGCGGCTGCCGTCTGCGGGTCCGCCATATCGATCCTCGTCATGTGCTTCACGCCGGTCCATCCGTCCGCTTCAGCCCGTGGCACCGTGGCGACCAGGCGGTCGTCGAGCTCGAAGGCCGAGCCGACCAGACCGGTACGGTTCAACGAGAGGTAGGTCCGGTGCTCGGGCGTCAGATGACCGGCCGCGCGCAGATCGCCCAGGGGCTGCGCAGTGGCCAGGATCCCGTCGCAAGAGGGCAGCGCCTGTACCAACGCCGCGACGTAGTCCCGGTAGTTCTCGGTCGTCACCACACCCCTCGCCCGGTGATCGGCCGCCAGAACGACCGCGGGAGTGGGCAACCGGCCGGCACTCGTCATCCCGCTCCGGACAGCGCCAGGACCACCTTGGCCACGGCCGAGAAGTCTTCGCGCCCATAGCCCGCACTCTGGGCCGCCGTGAGCATTTGGCGGGCCGTCGCCGTCGTGGCCAGAGGGACCCCGGCGTTGGCCGCGTAGGCCAGGGCCAGATCGAGGTCCTTTGCCATCAGATCGGTCATGAAGCCCGGTTCCCAATTGTGCGAAGCCGGGCTGTCGGGGACGACGCCCGGTACGGGCAGCCGGGTGCGTACCGCCACGCAGTCGCCCGTGGCGTGGGTGATCACCTCATAGAGCTTGTGCATGTCCACACCGGACTTCACCGCGAGAGCGGTCGCCTCGGCGGTCGCCGTCATCTGGGCCGCATAGATCAGGTTGTTGCACAGCTTCACCACCTGGCCCATACCCGGCCCACCCACATGCACGATGAGCCCGGCAAATGCGGTGAGGACCGGCGTGATGTCCTCCAAGGTCGCCGCATCCCCCCCGACCATGAGAGTGAGCACGCCGTTGCGCGCCCCGGCGGTCCCACCCGAGAGTGGCGCGTCGAGATACCGCGCCCCGGTCGCGGCGACCCGGAGGTGTTGTGCCCGCTCCGTCTCGGGATCGATGGTCGAGCAGTCGACCACCGTCTGGCCCGGGCCGAGGGCACCGAGCATGCCGTCGACCACCTCGCCGACTTCGGGCGAGTTGGGTACACACACGATGATCAACTCGGCTGCCTCGGCCACCCGGCGCGGCGTGCCGGCATCGTGGGCCCCCAGGGAAACGGCAGCGTCGATCGGACCCCGGCTCCGCGAGGCCACGGTCACCTCATGCCCGGCCGCGATGAGGTGACCGGTCATCGGCAACCCCATGGCACCGAGCCCGATGAATCCAATACGCATTGTGTCCCTCCGCGAGCTGGTGGATCGGCGTGACGTTACGCGAACTGGGGCAGCCACTCGGCCGTTCCGGCCAGGAGCCCGGCCACCATGGCGTCCAGCTGGCGCAGATCCCCCCGCCCGGCCAACGGGTCGAGCGCGAAGGCCTGCGCCGCCAAGGTGCGATCACCGCGCAGCGCCGCTTCGACCGTGACCTCTTGGGTGGCGGTGTGCCGCCGGACGATTTCCGCATAGGGGCTCGGCAACCGGGAGACGTCGCGACCCCGGATCCCGTCGCCATCGATCACGCAGATCGACTCGACGACGACGCCGTCCGGCAGGTCGGGGGCCTGCCCGGTGTTCGGTGTGTTGACCGGAGCCTCAAAGGGCACCCCGGTCAACATGGCTTCGATCATCGGGGATGGGAGCTCGCCCGATTGCCATGTCTGCAGTGGTTTCGAGCCCTCCAACCAGGCCTCGACATTGGCCACGTCTTGGGCTGCGTTCTCTTCACGGCGCTCGATGGGCGTCAATGCGATGTTGTAGGCGGCGCCCCAATCCGACTCGGGGGTGAGTGCGAAGGAGAGGAACTCGGCAATGTGACGGTCTCCCGCAGCAGGGAAGGTACCCCAGCGATCGAACAGGGTCAGCTTCAACGCATGGCGTTGCGCGAAGTCGAGCTTGGAGAACTTCTCCGCCTCTTCCCGGCCGGGATGCGGTGCCAGTGAGGCCAGACCTCCGACCTCCTCGACCAGGTCGCGGATGATGGCGAACCCATCCTCCCCTTCCACCGTGAGATCCGTCAGGACGGGGAAGTGGTTCACCCCCATGACCGATGGCTGCACCGCTTCCCACGGCTTGCGGAGGGCGATCGCCAGATCCATGGTGAAGTTGCCCACTTCATGACAGAGGCCGACCGTCTTGATCCTGGTCTCCCGGCAGACGGATCGGGTGAGGGTCGTCATCGGGTTCGTGATGTTGAAGAGCCAGGCATCGGGGCAGATCTGTTCCATGTCGTGTCCGATGCCGACCAGCACGGGAATGTTGCGCAGTGCCCTATTGATCCCCCCCGGTCCCACGCTGTCCCCCACGGTCTGGGTGATCCCGTGGGCGGCGGGCACGTCCAGGTCGACCGCCATGGAACGGAAGCCCCCGGTGGAGATGCAGACAATGACGAAGTCGGCTCCGTCCAGCGCCGCCTTCTGATCGGTCGTGACCGCCACCGTCGCCTTGGCGTCGAGGGCCTCGATCAGCTTGTGGGCGAGTGCCTCCATTTTCGGCAACGGCGCCGGATTGATGTCCTCCAGCACGAGGTGCATGCCGGCCAGCGAGGGAGTGCCGAACAGGTCTGCCATCAGCTCGGGTCCCCACTGGTAGCTGCCGCCGCCGATGATCGTCACTTGAGTGCTCACGCCGCCATCCTGTTCTCCGACACGCGTGTCAGTCTACAAACGCCTCCGTGCGCCTTCGGAGCCTGCGCTCACGGCGACGGTCGATCGAGGTTCTTCTCTCCCCAGAACGAGGCAAAGGGGTTCTCGTTGTAGGGGTCGACCGGGACATATCCAGCCTCGCGGTACAGGTTGAGCGCATGCACCTGCTTCGGTCCCGTGTCCAATCGCAGCCGGCGATAGCCCAAGGCGTGGGCTGACGACTCGAGCGCGGCCAGGAGCTCACGGGCAACGCCGCGCGACCGGGCCGCAGGTCGCACGAACATGCGCTTGATCTCCCCGACATGGTCGCTCATGCGCCGGACCGCTCCTCCCGCCACGGCGAGTTCGCCGTCCCATGCCACGAGGTAGACGCCATCGGGTGGCCGCAACTCCGCGGCGTGGACCGGAGGAAGGTCCAGCCGGCTCGACGTCCAGTACAGCGCGTTGAGCTCGTGTGCCATTTCGGTCAGCAGCTCCGACGCCGGCGGCTCCTCGGGGTCACAGGGAACGAAGCGCACCGGGCTCACCACACCTTGTCCGGGTGCAGGGCACGGGCCATCCGTTTCATCCCGTTGCGCCATGGCACGGAGGTGGGGCCGATGAGCTCGTGCATGCGGGTGGTATCGATCTGCACGCTGTCGATGGTGTGGCGTGTCGGTGCGAAACGGGCCGGGATCCCCGTGAGCTCGGCCAGGAACCCACACCACTCCTCGATGCTGACGGCGTCGCTCCCGCCCCAATTGACGACGGTGGCCGGGACGGACGCCGCCGCGAGCAACCGCGGGATCATGGACACGATGTCGTCGTGATGGATGGGGTGGTACACGCTGGGCGCATCGACGTGCACGGGGACGGCATGCCCCGCCAGCATCATGTGCAGATGCACGGCGGGCCATCCGCCGTTGTCGCCGTAGGGGACCGAGAGGCGGGCGATCGTCGTCGGCAGCCCGAAGCGCGCGGCCGCCCAGCGGGCGGTGCCTTCCGCCGCGATCTTGCAGATGCTGTACGTGCGCAGAAATGGCCACACCCCATGGTTGTCGCCGAGCGGGCCGTCTTCGGCGAATAGGCGATGACCTTCGGGTCGGTACACCGCGGTGGTGGAGCAGTGGAGGAAGGCCGCCGCGTCCTTGTGATGTTCCATCAGGTGGGCCACGCCGCCACTGTTGGCTGCGAGGTCCACATCCCAATTATTGGTCTTGGCCACCGCGAAGTGCAGGACGACGTCGGCGTCGGGCGGGAGACTCGAGACATCGCCGGCCGCCAAGTCGATCTGCACGCAGCGTACGCCCGCCGCCTCGAGGGAAGCCCGGGTCGCATGATCAGTGAAGCGCGCCGCTCCTACCACCTCGTTGTCACCGGCCAACGCGAGGGCGAGCGGTCTTGCCACCAGGCCTGTGACCCCGGTGATCACGATCTTGCGTCCGGACAGTTCGCCGCCTGTCATGCCCCACCCGGGGTACGGCTAGACAACCGGCGAGAGTCCCCCGTCCAGGTTGATGGCCGTCCCCGTGAGGTAGGACGCCCGCGCCGAGAGGAGGAAGCAGGCCACGTCGGCGAATTCCTCGGGCCGCCCGACACGCCCCAGTGGGATCGCCGCGTTGGCCGCCAGGCGCTCGTAGAACGCCGGAAGCTCCGTGCCCGATGCGGCCGCCCCGCGCACCCACTGCCCGCTCTCGATGAGCCCGATCAAGAGCGCATTGACCCGGATCCCATCCGGGCCCAGTTCCTTGGAGAGGGCCTTCATCAACGCCATGCCCGCGGCCCGGGAGACCGAGCTGGGCTCGCTCGTCGCTCCCGGGGCCTTGGCCGCCATGGCCAAGGTGAACAACGCCGCGCCCTTGCTCGCCCGCAAATGCGGCAACGTCATCCGGGTGAGCCGCACCGCGCCCATCAATTTCAGCTGGAGGTCGTCTTCCCACACCGAGTCGTCGTTGGACTCCAAGGGCCCGGCCGCGGCGCGACCGGCATTGTGGACGATCCCATCGATCTTCCCCCACCTGCCAACCGCCCCCTCGACGAAGCGCTCGATATCCTCGGCGCGCCCGGCATCGGCCGACACGGCCAGGACGTCGCCACCGGCTGCCGCCAAGCCGCCCTCGGCCGCCCGCAGGCGCTCTTCGTCACGGCCACAGATGGCCACCGAGGCGCCCTCGGCGATCAACCGGTGCGCCAGGGCCTGGCCGAGGCCATCGGTGCCGCCGGTGATCACCACCACCTTCCCCCGCAACTCGAGGTCCACTACTCCGTCTCGAACGGCTCGATGCCAAAGAGGCCAACGGGGACGCCGATGTCCTCGGGCACCCTGGTCGGCGTGTCACGGTTGAGGACCTCACCGCGGAAGTACGCCGGCCGGAACGCCTTGTAGACGTACATCAGCACGATGCCGAGCAGGAGGACGCCCACGTCGAGGATGAAGACGCCGCCGATGATCCGGTGGGTGCCGGGGATCTTCCAGCTGGTGTAGCTGTTCACGGCGTTCCAGTAGTACCAGAAGGACCAGCCCATGCAGAACCACAGGATCAGGCCACCGAGGAGCGGGATGATTCCCCGGATCCAGAGGCTGCGTGCGCTCTCGGTCAAGGTGGACCGGTAGTACCAGACGCAGGTGAAACCGGTCAGGCCGTAGTAGAAGGCGATCATCACACCGAGCGCGGAGACCGAATCCACGATCACGGCGCCGCCGGACGTGAGGTAGTTCATGGCCACGTAGAGGATGATCGAGACCCCTCCCATCGCCAAGGTCGACACGGTCGGCGTCAAGTACTTCTTGTGGATCCGGGAGAAGGCCGAGGGGATCGCCTTGTAGACAGCCATGGACAGCGTCGTACGGGCCGTGGGGAGGATCGTCGTCTGCGTGGAGGCGGCGGCCGAGCTGAGCACCATCAGCAGGAGTAGGTGGGTCAGGACACTGGCAAAGCCCGAGGTGCCGAAGATGGAGTGGCCGAGGACCGAGAGCACGTCGCCGGTGTTATTCGGGTTCTCGAGACCGATGCCCTTCGTCCCGATGCCCGCATAGGACTGGGTGGACAGGATCACCAGGGCATAGGTGGCGAGAAGGACGACGGTGGACAGCACGGCGGCCCGGCCCGGTGTGGTCTGGGAGTCCTTGGTCTCCTCGTTCACCGACACCGCGGTGTCCCACCCCCAGTAGATGAACAGCATCAGGGTGAAGCCCACCATGAATCCCGAGAATTTGAAGTTGTGGAACGGGTTGAACCACGAAAGGCTGGGCGCGAGGTGGCCGATGGGCGCCGTACCGTTGCCCACCTTGACGAGGGCCACGATGGAGAGCACGAGCAACATGGTGAGTTCGATGCCCAACAGCACCTTCTGGAAGTTGGCCGAGATCTCGATGCCGACGTAGCAGATGGCGGTCATCAACACGATCCACAGGACGCCGACCAGCAGCACCCACCCGCTGCTCGAATCGTGGCCGATGCCGTTGGCGTTGAAGAGGAGGAAGACGTACTGACCGGCCACCTGGGCCAGACTGGCCATGACCAGCAGGTCGGCGGCGATGATGCCCCACCCACCGAGCCATCCGGTCTTCGGTCCGAAGGCCCGGGCGCCCCAGGTGAACGTGGTGCCGCAGTCGGGGTCGGCGTAGTTCATCTCCTTGTAGCCGTAGGAGACGAACAGCATGGGGACGAAGGCCAGGATCGTGATGATCGGCGCCTGCAGGCCATTGATGGCAATGACGACAAATCCGAGAGTGGCGGCGAGGCTGTAGGCCGGCGCCGTGGACGCCACCCCGACCACGACGGAGGAGATGAGTCCGAGGGCACCGCCCTTCAGCCCCTTCTCCCCGATGCTGTCCGGGCTCTGCGGAGGCGCCGCCAGATCTGTCATGACGATCCTTTCGGGGATGGGTGGCCCGTACCATACCCAATTGGCATCAGGAATGCGTCATCAATTGGAGCCTGCCCGACGATCTCGAACATCTTCGAAGGCAGAGGCATCGATTACCGTAGGAATTGGGCTACCAAATGAAGGGAAACGTCTTCGGGGTCAGACCGGCACGCTCAATCCACCGTGTCGCTGTCGATATGTCGGCGCAACTCCTCGAGACTGGCGGCCAACAGGCGCGAGACGTGCATCTGGCTGACACCGATCGTCGCGGCGATCTCTGATTGGGTCAGTCCCTGGACGAATCGCATGCGGAGGATCGTCTGCTCGCGGTGCGGCAGCATGGCCAGAGCCGGGGCCAGGAGGGCGCGCTCCTCCACCGAGTCATAGCGTGCGTCGCGCTCACCCATGCGGGCCGACAAGGGATCATCCTCGTTCTCCGATGCATCTATCGACGTCGCCCGGTACCCCTGCCCCGCCTCGATCGCCTCGAGGACGGCTTCCTCGCTCGAACCGGTCATCTCCGCGAGTTCGGCCACCGTCGGACTCCGCCCGAGTTGCTGGACCAGCGTCGAAGTGGCATGACCGAGCTCGAGATAGAGCTCCTGGACGCGGCGGCTGGCTCGAACCGCCCAGCCTTTGTCCCTGAAATGCCGCTTGAGCTCACCGATGATGGTCCGGGTCGCGAAGGCGGCGAAGTCCACACCACGGCTGGGATCGAATCGGTCCACGGACTTGACGAGGGCGACGGAGGCAACTTGCACCAGATCCTCCAACGGTTCACCACGGTGCAAGAACCGGCGCGCCAGTTGATGGGCCAGACCCAGGTTGTCGGTGATCATCGCGTTCCGTTCCGCGTCAGCGACTGCGGGACGTTCGGGCTTTGTCTGTTCCTTCACTGCCTTGGACGGCGCGGGGCCGTCGGGCCGCATCCCGTCACGCCAGAGGCCCCTTCCTCCGCTTGCGCAACCAGGCCCGTACCGATCCGTCCTCTTGCTCCCGGCCGTGCTCATCCACCAGTGCGGCCAGAATCTGCTCGCTCAACTCATCGGCCTCGTCGCCGTCTGCGCTACGCCTCGCTGTTGCCGGCACGGCGCCGACCAGGGTGCATGCGATATCGAGAGACTCAGACGACACGGTGAACTCCAGCCGAAGATCGCCGTGCCGCGCGTCACTGCCTTGGAGGGCGAGGAGGCAGAGCTCGCCCACGGCCAGACGGAGGTCTTCAAGCTCTTCAATGTCGAAGCCGACCCGGACCGAGATCGCCGATGCGACCAGTCGAGCCAGGACCACGAGATCGCCGCGCGCCGGGAACGTCAGCACGACCCGATCACCGTCTCCCAGCGTCGAGCTCCCCGCGACCTCGGACTCTTCGATCATGACGCACCAACCTCGGCCAGGGCGTCGACGATCGGGAAGACCTTGTTCAGACCCGTGATCTCGAAGATCTTCTTGATCCGTGCATCCGTCACGACGACGTGCAACTCGCCGCCCAGCTCGCGACAACGCTTGAGCCCGCCTACGAGTACACCCAAGGCGGTCGAGTCGAGAAACGTGACGGCGAGCAGGTCGAGTACCACGCTGGCCTGCCCCTGCGCGATCACCCCGTGGAGCGCCTCGCGCAGCTGCGGGGCCGTGGCGACGTCGATCTCACCGGCGACAGTGATGACCGGGAGGCCTCGATCGACCCGCTCTTCGATATGAAACTCTTGCTCCATTACGCCCCAGTTCTCGTTTTCGACGGCAGTGACATCCGGCGCTCACGGGCGCCCTGCAATGGCGATTGATCTGCCGGACCTATTGCCATCCGGGCCAAATGTAAACCTCGCGATGTTTCTTCCCGCCCCGAGCTGGGTAGGAGATCACCCTACAACCCCCGCTGCACGTTTCGTGGGGGGTGGCAACGCGCAATAGCGTTGCAGTCGGCACCTATGCCCACGAACCGGCTGTCGGGGGGAGGATTGGCGTGGCGGAACCAGAAAGCGATCATCCACAGGCCCAGACCGCTCCCCCCAGGAACCGCACAGAGTTCGTGTCCATCACGGTGGCGCTCCTGTGGGTGTCCACCGTGGCCGTCGTCGACGCAGTGTTCGGCGGCAAGTTCGGCCTCATCGGTTTCCTGGCGATCGGCCCCTTCATCGCCGCCGCCTTCGCCGGTCCCCGGCGCACGGCGCTGGTCGGCGTGTACGCCACCGTCTTCTCCCTGATTCTGAGCACACCACCGCGCCAGTACGACCAATTGAATCATGTCCTCCGCGTCGGAACCTTGCTGGCCAGCTCCGGGGTGGCCATCTGGATCTCCTACCTCCGCTCTCAACGAAGCAAGCAGTTACGGTCGGCTCGCACCGAGACCCGCATCGAACGCCGGCGTCGAGTGGCGGCCGAGACGGCGCAGAGCATGCAAGCCTTGGCGCGCGCGCTGACCACGTCAGCCGATCCGGCCCAGGTGGCCGACGCCGTGTTCGGCGCCTTGCGGGACGAGTTGCGGGTCGATGCAGCCGCGTTCGCCACCACGAACGAACGCGGCGTGCTGTGCGTGCATCGGCGCTTCGGCTACCAGGCTGATGAATCCGAGACCGATGTGCTGGCCGCTCTCGAGCCTGACGGAGAGCTGGCGCATGTTCTCCAGCAACGGGTTGGCTTCTTCGCCGACTCCGTCGACGAACAGCACCGAGACAGGCCGTCGACGGCGTCGTCGGGGCACGCCAGCCGGTTCTGCTCGTTCGCCGTGGTGCCATTGGTCGTCTCCGACCATGCCGTGGGCGCCGTGCTCGTCCAATGGATCACGCCGCGTTCGATCAGCGAAGACGACAAGACCTTCCTCTTCACCATCACCCGGGCGGCGGCACAGGCGGTCGAGCGAGCCCGCCTGACCTTGACCGAGTTCCTCAGCCTCGAGCGCAGCCAGCATCTCCATCACCTCAGTTCGGCGCTGGCCGCAGCAACCACGCCGGGCGAAGTGGCCCGCGAGGCCATCGCCGGTGGGCGTCGAGCCCTCAGCGCGCAGTCGGCTGCCTGCCGCGTCCCCGTGGCCGATGGTCGTGCACTTTCATGCCTGGCCAGTAGCGGGCACCCGGCCTTGCTCTCGCGGGGACTGGTCCCCGTGGACGGCTCCCCGTCAGGATCGACGTTCACCTCGGGTCGCACGATCACCACGACCCTGGGGGCACCGGTAGACGACGACGCCGACCTCTCGCCCGAGATCGTGCCCGGCGCCATGATGGACTTGGGCCAACCGGTCACCATCGTGACCGAGGCTCTCATGGGGAGCGTGGGTGCGCTGGGGGTTCTCGCCCTCGCCTTCGTGGGTCGCCCCGAGCCGACCGATCCCGAGCTCCGTTTCCTCTCGACGTTGGCCGGACTGACGGCACAGGCGCTGGAACGGGCTCAGCTCTTCGAGCAGGAACGCCAAGCCTTGCGCGACGCCGAGGCCGGTCGCGAGCGGCTGTCGTTGCTCTCGGATGTGACCAAACTGCTGAGCTCCAGCCTGGACCCGACCACTGTGATGCAGCGCACGATGAACCTGGTCGTCGGCCGGCTTTCCGATGCCTGCGTGGTACAGGTCCCGGGCGACAACGGGTTGCAACGACTGACCGTGCGAGCCGGCGAGGTCTTTGAGTCCCACGCGGAAAAGACCCTCATCGGCATGGACAGCGTGCCGTTCGACTCCGACGCGCCCGCGGCCATCGCCTATCGGACCGGCCGTACCCAGCTCGCGCCGACGACATTCACCGATGACGGCACTGACGGCGAGACCACCGCCCTTGCCGTGCCGTTCTCGGCCAACGGACACGTTATCGGGGTGATGACGTTTTTCGACGGTCCTGGACGGAAGTTCGAGCCCGACGACGTCTCCCTGGCCACCGAAGTCGCCAGCCGTACCGGCGTGGCGTTGTCGAATGCAACCCGCTTCCAGCGGGAGCACGTGGTGGCCGAAGTATTGCAGCGCGCCGTGCTTCCAGATTTCCTTCCCACCGTTGCAGGCCTGCACTTCGACGCCGAGTACCGCGCCGGCGCGGCCGGCACCTATGTCGGCGGCGACTGGTATGACGTCTTCCAACTCGACGACGAACGCGTCGTATTCAGCGTCGGTGACGTGATGGGTAAGGGCGCACCGGCGGCGGCCCTCATGGGACAAGTCCGCAGTGCCATTCGCGCCTATGCGGTGACGGGTGAGAGCCCAACCGACGTGCTCTCCTCGCTGGATCACCTCTTCGACGTCCTCGTGGAGGATCGCGTGGTCACCGTCGTCGTGGGGATGATCAATCCGAAATCGGGCACGGTCTCCCTCGCCAACGCCGGTCACCCCTCACCCTTGATCGTCCGCGCCGACGGCGCCACGGCGTTCCCCACCGTGGCCAGCTCGCTCCTCATCGCGGCCGGCCTGGGCAGACCGGAGCGACCGGCGTGCGACCTCGTCCTGCACCCGGGGGACGCGCTCGTCATGTACTCCGATGGCCTCGTCGAACGTCGGGGCGAGCTCATCACGGCGGGCATGCAGCGGTTGGCCGACGCCGCCACCGATGTTGCGGTGGGGGGCTGGCCGGCGCGGCCGGCGTCGGAGCTGGCCACGCGGCTCGGTGATGACGAAAGAGCCGACGACGTGGTGGTCCTCGCCCTGCGCTATCTCGGGCAGCCCGCCGAGGGTAGGGAATCGGCCCCCTTGGGTACAGACCACGACGGAATGTCGACGCTGCGCCTTGACCCGATTGTGGAGAGCACCCCCAGGGCGCGCCATTGGATCACGGAGCGACTCAGCGACCTTCCGGTCGACGTCAGCGAGTGCGCCGCACTCTTGACATCGGAGTTGGTCACCAACGCTGTGCTGCACGCGGCCACGCCCTTTACCGTCACGCTTCATCTCATGGCCGACCGCATCCGGGTTGACGTGGCGGACGGAAGCCCGGTGCCCCCGTCCGTAAAGGACTACGCCACCGACGCCGCCACCGGCCGCGGCCTCACGCTGTTCAACACCCTGGCCTCGGACTGGGGCGTCCAACCTGTCATCGGTGGGAAAATTGTGTGGTTCGAACTGCCGGTTGACTACCCGGTAACGCCCCGAGGGGTCTCTGACGGTACCTTCCGCTTCGATCTGATCGGCGTGGCGCAGCCCGAGTTGCACAATGCGGCTAAACAACAGCCTCTCATCCCGGTGAACCTGCTCGGGGTACCCGTCGCGTTGCTGCAGAAGGCCAGCGAGGAATACGAAGCGCTCTTCCGCGAGCTTCGCCTCATGAAGGAACATCCCGATGCGCATTCCTCGCGCCTCCCGGAGCGGCTGACTGCGCTCCTCTCGGAGATCGGGACACGGTTCAGCGGACTGGGCCCTGGGGTCGACGAGAGCTGGCAGGAGGTCGTGAATGAAAAGACGGT
>PMLV01000242.1 GCA_003160635.1 Acidimicrobiaceae bacterium
GGATCTACGGCCTTAACTTCGGCCTAAGGGGCGCGGGAGGAGACGTCCGCGGGGGCGAAGGGTGTGAACCACCGAGCATGCCAGGCGGCACTGGTGGCACAACCCAGGAGGCGACAGCAAGCAGGCTCGCCGCCGCGAGGGACTCCTCGAGCTGTTACCAAATAGCCAGATGAGTCATGACACCCGGGGTGGTTCACCCGAATGCGCCCACTTTCAACCCAGTATCCAACCCACTATCTCGGTACAACGGGGTGGATGCGGCTTAACCCGGTGGACGATCAAAAGACGAAGCCGCAGGTCACAGAACTAGACGGACTCAGTGGACTCCCCTGCCTCGGACTCTTAATCCGCAGGTTTCGGGTTCGAATCCCGAGGGGCGCACCACAAATTAGCAGGTCAATCGGGGTAGGTGCTCTGAATAAGGTGGATCGTCTAGCCCCGAACTCGGGATGCAACTCGGATCCACCTTACGATCCACCTATGACCCGAGTACGTCAGGCCTCCAGGATATGGCGTCGACCTTTGATCATGACGCCTGCAGCCTCGTAGTTCGCACAGACTCCGGGAAGCGCAGCGCAGGCACCGGATTTCAAGCCACTTGAATCATGGACTTGAGGGGCGATGTCTGCGTGAAGGGTCCATGCAAACGACAGGTTCAGCCCGCATTCGAACGGTTGGTTGCAGATCGACGATCAGATCCATACCCGTCAGGTTATGCAACTGAGCATCAAGGCTTTGTCCTCGGGCAGGAGAAACCGACGCTGGATCATCTCATCGAGCTTCGCACTTACCTTGTCGAGGTATGCCTCACGGCTGCCGTATAGCTCCTTCATCTGCGACTCGCTGAATCGCTTCATCCCCGCCCGGAGCGGACTTCCCTCGGATATCCGGGCGACGTAGCGAGCCTCGGGAACGTCCACCCAGGCAGTCCGAAGCCCCCCAAGAGCGTTGCCATGGACATCCCTCGCGATGCCGTCCGGGCTGCCGGAGTCTCGGGTGATGCGTTCTGCGTGAGGCATTGGGAGGCCATCGTCAGCCCAGCGGTACATGGCGTCCCATAAGGCCCAAACAATCGGTGCGTTAAACTTGTCATACGCTTCGTACTCCTGCGAAGAGTCGCGCTCGTTCAGCCCATGGATGCCTGGAGGCAACACGTCGCCATGACTTCCGTTCTCAAGCAATGATTCCGGAGCTGCTGAGATCATGTGACCGGCGCCCGGCAGCTCGTAAGAGCGAAACCGCGGATCGTCGGTGTCCTCGGGAAGCTCCGTACCGTCAGCAACCTGGCGCGTGGCTTCCGCCTCCGATTGAAGAACGGCCAGGATGGCGCCACGTGGGCGGGTAGTCGGCACATTGCCGACAGAAATGAAATAACCGTCAATCGCAGGCCGATCTCCTGAAATCATGTGTTGATTGTGGTGATAATCGGCAAGCGGCCGTAAGATCAAGCTGGCTCCTGACGCCCCCGACGTGAAGACACGCCGTACTCGGAAGCCCTGCAGCACGGTCTCGTCTTCAGAGCGTAAGCCGTGCACGACATCAAAGAAGATGTCCGGTCCCTGCGCATAGCTTCGGTACAGTTCCTGGGTGAAGACCTCCATCTCGGGACCCGGCCTCCCGAAGTTAAGCGTTCCAAATGCCTTTCCCAGCGCGCCAGGAGTGAGTTGACCCCAATCAGAGGGCTCCCCGCCAGCAACGGTCAAACCGCTATAGCGATCCGGATTGACCTTCCATAGGTTCGCAACACCCCCACCAGGAATCTCCTGTGGTCCAAAACGGGTTCCCGAACACACCTCCACGCCCAGCCAAGCATCACCATGACGAAGAAGGTTCCGTTCCACCGTCGCTTGAGCAAGGAGGTTATGGAACGGAATGGCATGAACGATCCCTGAGAAGACACCTACGTCCCGCGGTCGGATCACCAGCACTCGTGTCTTGTAAGGGACGTCTGGGCTTCGAACCGTAGATAGTGGTCTGAGCGCCAATGTTCCCTCACCCGCTTGCAGGGCACGTGATGATTCAGGTCCGTACACATTCGCACTTCCAGAGATGAAGAACTCCTCCTCGATGTAGCCGAATTCCTTCATCAGCTCGGCCTTCTCTTCGCTCGCCATTGCCGTTCCGAATAGCGCCGAGCTATCGGTCGGAACGGGACCTTCGATCTTCATCCGTTACTCCTTTCGCTACGGGGTGAAGCGCCAGCCTCTACTCTGGGTATTCATGTTCAGGTTTCCGGCTCTTGCCCGAGCTGTCGCCAGATTTACGAGGGACGAACCAGATCCAGCGATTGGTGATCTCTCGCTCCTTGCTGGGATGAGGCAGTCATGAAGCAGCATCGATTCGTCGACCATCTCGTTCCTTGAGTCCAAGGCCGAGGAGTTTGTGTCCGGCTTCTGACCCTTTGCCTGGCCCGGTTCGTCCATAGGTCATGCTGTTTTTGGCGCCATGCATGCGTCGGCGTCATCTCCACCGCCTATGAGCGGACGTCCATGCTCGTCGCCTGTCACGACGATGACACTGCGACGCGCGAACCACAAAATTCTTTGCCGTTTTCGTACGGGGTTAGCCCTTTGCCGGTGACCACCAGAACCTGTCCACATGATGTCTTGGGAAGCATGCCAACTGTCCCGAAATGCTGGAAGGTCACGGGTGTCGGAAGGATACCACCAGCCGTATAGACGGAGACCTTGCGCAGGTTCGCGACGAAGGCTTTTCGCGTCGGGTTCTTCCCGGCCAGTTCCAGTCCCTTGATCATGGCGTCGGCTGCCTCATAGGTCAAAAAAGCCGCCTGGTCGTTAGTTTCGGAGAAGTGGGGTATGTACTTCCTGATGGTCGCCAGCATCAGTTTCTGACCGGCAGTTGGGTGACTTAGGTCAAATCCCAATTGCGCCGCATAGGTGCCGATCAACGCCTGGTGGACGGCCGGTTGGGTCAAGAGGTTCGAGCTGAGGGTGTAATAGAACTCCTTGATTTTGACGTCCGCTTGCTGGAGCGTTTCGCTCAAAGAAACGACCTGGGCGGGAACCCCGGCGAGGATCACACCGTTGCAGTGCGATGATTTAAGTTGGAGTGCCACCGGGGTGAACGCGACGTCGGATAGGGGGAGTGAATCATTGTCATAACAATTCGTGATACCGAGCTTGGTGGCTTCTTTCATGAGGGCGATCTGGTTGGTGATCGCCGATGGTACGTTGACCGAGATGACGGCAAGCTTCGTGACCCCGATGTCCTTCATGAAGACGACGTCGGTGTTATATCCATACGTGACACCATTGAAGGGCGTGCTCGCAGGTGGCATGAGGTCGAACATGTTCGTATTGGGCTGCTCACCCCATTCGGGCCCGTCGTTACCTGCTCCGACGACCGGTATGCCGGCTTGGTGCAGAAAGGCAGAGGCACCGTAAGCGACCGTCGAATCATCAATAACCCCAAAGGCCCCTTTATCGTCGACGAGATCCTGTGCTGCCAATTTGTTGCCAGAAGGCGTTGATTGGTCGTCGACCGTCACCACCTTCAGTTGATGACCGTCGACTCCACCCTTAGCGTTCTGCGCGTCAAATCGCGCCTCAACGCCATATTGCGCGCCGCCGTACTGCGAAGCCGCTCCTCCCGAGAGCTCTGTGATCAGGCCAATCGTGATCGGAGCCGCACTGGCGCTGGCAGATGGTGCTTCGATCGGGATGGCTACGACCGCACCGCATATCGCAAGCGACGCAATTGCGGTTCGCACTGCTAGCTTCATCCGCCCGCCGACTTTCGCATGCGTCCTTGCCCGCGGAAACCTTGCTCGCACGTGCGTCCCCCCTTTAGTAATATCAACCAAGTTTCGGATGCCGATGGAAGGTTACGCCTCTCACGAGCCACGAGACAACCGGATCGGCTACAGAGCAGCGTTTGCTCCGTGAGCCAATGGCCGACTAGCGAAATGAACTATTGGCGAGATGAGGACGCTGCTGGTCGTCTAAAGATCCTCAGCTGGAGCACGTCCTCTTTGGATGCAAAGTAACGGTAGAAGGTCCGCACGGAGATATGCGCCTCGGCGGCGATCTCTTCGACCGTGACGTTGGCGAAGCCGCACTGATCGAACAGTCGGAGGGCGACCTCCTCCAATTCCGAGACCATCATTTCAATGCGTCTCGCCCGGAGCTGGAGCGAAAGCGACTGGTCCCCTTGGTTCTGTTCTATCGGCGGTGCCATGGTCCCTCGCTTGCAGGCTAGCGGCATAGCGCAACTCGACGGTCAGCCGCCGAACCCGAATATCTTCAGACGTGCCCATAACCGGGGACGTCAACCAGCCGAAGAATGAGATGGAGGGGGTCCGTGGGCGAAGGTTCGAAGCCGAGGCTCGTTGAGACCTCTGGCTGAGACCAGCTGGTTAGCCCTGCGGCATCGGGAATATTCCGCAGTCACCCCCTCTCTGCGACGTGCGACGCGTGTCGGCGACCTGCCCTCTACAGCTGTGCGCAGACCGACTTCACCTCCGTGTAGGCCTCAAGCACCTGGTGACCCATCTCACGCCCCCACCCGGACTGCTTGTACCCTCCGAAGGGAAGCGCTGCATCAAAGATGTTGTAGCAGTTGATCCATACTGTGCCGGCTCTGATCTTCTTGGCCAACAAATGTGCCTTCGAGATGTCCTTGGTCCAGATCCCGGCCCCGAGCCCATAGGGCGTATCGTTGGCTACCTGGGCGATGTCGTCCAGGGTCTGGAACGGCGCCGCAACCACCACCGGACCGAAGATCTCCTCCCGCACCACTTGCATGTCCGGGCGGGTGTTGGTCAGCACGGTGGGCTCGACAAAGTAGCCGCGGTCACCCCGGCGCCCACCACCGGTCAGTGCAGTCGCCCCGTCGCTCTTCCCCGATTCGAGGAATCCCGTCACACGTTGTAGCTGCTCGTCGGAGACGAGTGGGCCCATCTGGGTCTCGGGGTCCATTCCGTCACCCAGCTTGATGGACTTGGCAATTTCGGTCACGCCGGCCACAACATCCTCGAATCGATCCTCCTGCACGAAGAGCCGAGACCCGGCGACGCAGCACTGTCCGTGGTTGAAGAAGATTGCATTGGCGGCACCCGCGATGGCTCCTTCGGGATCGGCATCGGAAAAGACGATGTTGGGGCTCTTTCCTCCGAGCTCGAGTGTCAGCTTCTTCAGGTTTCCCGCCGCAGCCTGGACGATGAGCTTGCCGACTTCGGTCGACCCCGTGAACGCCACTTTGTCGACGCCATCGTGTGCGGCCAGCGCCGCACCGGCGGTCTCGCCAAAACCGGTGACCACATTGACGACCCCGTCAGGCACTCCCGCTTCGGCGATGAGCTCTGCCAGTCGCAACGCGGATAGGGGCGTTTGCTCCGCCGGCTTGAGCACGACGCAGTTCCCGGCAGCGAGAGCAGGACCCAGCTTCCACGCCGCCATGAGAAGAGGGAAGTTCCACGGAATGATCTGTCCAACGACGCCGATCGGCTCACGCAGCGTGTAGGCGTGGAAATTGGCCCCGGGAGCGTAAGGAACCGAGATATTGATCGAATTGCCCTCGATTTTGGTGGCCCAACCCGCCATGTAGTGGAACAAGTCCGCCGCCAACGGCACGTCGGCCACCTGGGCCACGCCGTACGGCTTGCCGTTGTCGAGAGTCTCAAGCTGTGCCAACTCATCAACGTGCTCGAGGATGAGATCACCGATCTTCCAGATGAGCCGTCCCCGATCAGACGGGGTCAGGCGAGCCCATGGACCCTCTTCGAAGGCACGACGCGCTGCCCGCACCGCCCGATCAATGTCCTCCGCGTCGCCCTCGGCCACCGTGGCAAGGGTCTCCCCTGTGGCGGGATTGGGGGTCGTGAAGGTTCGACCGGACGCTGCGTCGACCCAGTCGCCGTCGATGAAGAGCTTACGATCGGTGGCGATGAAATCGTCGACCCGCTTGTCGAGTGTGATGGACATGACGCTCCCTCCTCGGCCGGCCCCACGACGGGGCACGGCCCTGTCAGACATACAGCTGGCGCCACGAGGCGTCACCATGGATCGCACACTATCGTTCAATGGAAAACAGGCCAAGTGGTTTTTCGTCGCCGGGCTTTCAGTAACGCCCGTGACAGCGGGATCATTGGCGTTCCCCTAAGGGCACGTCCATGTGCGGGAATTCCACCTTCGACCCGTTTCGTAGTGGGGGACGCAAGGTCTGGTAGAAGGGCAACCCCTGCCTCGGACTCGGAGATCGGGGCTACTGTGATTAATTCCGAAGCGATCCCCGAGAATCCTTGGGCTGCGTAACGGATCTCGCCCCGCTTTGATGAAGCTCCTGCTGCTGGTTGTGATCGCGATTGGGCGGATCCTCCATGTAGTCGAACCTCACATTGGCAAGGTGGCGGATTTCGTCTCGGAGATCCGACCCCGTCTGGCGAAGTGCTGTTCCGTCCAGCCAGTTTTCAATACTTCGATCCAATCTGTCGCTGTAGTAGAGCGGTCTACTACCCGTTGCCCTCACTGGGTCGTCAACTTCCCGAAACACGCTCGGCGCGTTCGGACTCAAGAGAAGGAGGAGCTTCTCGCCTGCGACGGAAATACGAGGGTCACTCTCCCGAGAACACGACGCACACATCCGCCAGGAGTCGATGGTGATGTCTGGCACTATGCCGCACGTACGCGCCACCTAGAGGTTCGGCCGCCGTCCCGGCTGATTAGTGTGAGGCGAGTCGGAGGGCTAGCCATGTACGAATCACATCAGAGCTAACCGTCGGCACGCAGTCAGTCGCGCGTTGCGGGCTACCCCAACGGAGTACGGAACAGAAGCGATTGCGAACTACCCGGGTCCAGCCGTCATGATCTGACTGTGCGTAGCTTTGCACCCAATAGCCTGGTGCATCGAGAGGCGTCCGGTGCCGTATCAGAGGCGGCTGCTGAAACGTCACCGGTAAGCCGTGCTCAGGCGTCTCTGCGGAAGACGAGTGCGCAAGCGAAGGCGACGAGCGCCGCCGCCAGCACGATGAATATCGTGAATTCGATGGCCTGAAACGTCCAGAACCGACCCGCTGGCTGGTAGATGACGAGCCGCCTGAAGCCATGTGCGGCAAGACAGCTGGCTGCGGAATTATTGAAGAGCGCCGCGTGACAAGCAGCCGGGACACCAGCTGGGGAGGACGGGTCATAGAGGCGACCCGCAGGATCAATAATGATCTTCGAAATAATCCAAGCTCCAGCAGGTGCACCGGAGACGTCATTGACAAGCCGAAAGCTGTGACGGATGGGAGCCACGAAACGGGGTCGCAGCCATAGCCCGACCGCTCCTCTCACCAGAACGAATCCAGCCAGCGTTGTTGCCATCGCGGGAAGGACGTGCCTGAGCATCGTTCCCGCCGCGATACCGAGCGCCACGGCAAACACGGCGTAAGCAATCGGTGTAATCCCCGTAATGTCGAATGCGACACCGAAACGGCCTCCGTGGAGCGCGTCCTCGGGTCCACGCCACCAAGTGACGAGCAACGACATCGCCCCACCCCAGGCCGCCGCCGCGGCGAGCACATACGCCACGTTGCTCGTCATCCAACGCCGCCTGGTCACCCCTTGTGTCCAAACAAGGTCTTGAGTGCCCTGCTCGAACTCCTTCGCAACGAGGGGCGCTCCCCAGAACAGACCGAAGAGCAGTGGTACAACGAAGGTGCAGCTGACGAGATCGATGATCAGGCCATCTCCCTGAAACAATTCACCAGGAAGGTCTCCACAGCTCCGTGTCGCTCCACAGGTGGCAAGCGTAGAGTGATAATCGTGTGCCATCGTCGTTCCGGTCACGAGGAGCAGCACCGCAAGAACAGCTAGAGCAGCACCAGCAAAGATCACTTGCTGTCGGTGAAGCCGCCAGATGAGTTGGTTCATCTTGGACCTCCCACCAGGCTCATTGGGCCAGCAGTGTTCGATCCGTCGTCACCCATGTACGCGAGCACAACATCCTCCAAACCAACGTCCGAGAGTTCCCACGTCGGATCAATAAGTGGTGCCTCAAGCTGCACGAGCAACCGTGACTGACGTTCAGAATGAACTGCACGGACCACTCTGTATCTGCCTTCGATCTCCGCAGCAGCTCGACGCGGTCCAACGAGGACTTTGTGGGTTTCTAAACGTGGTCGATGTCGTCACAAAGCTGGGTTCGCGAAGCAGCCAGCAAGATGATGTGGTCGCACACCCGTTCGAGATCATGAAGGAGATGCGACGAGAGCACCACGGTCAGATCGCCGTCGGCAACAGCTTCTGCCAAGGACGCCAAGAACTCTCTTCGCGCCAACGGATCGAGAGCGGCGACCGGTTCATCGAGGAGCAGCACCTGAGGTTGCTTTGCGAGCGCCAGACGCAGGGCAACTTGTGACCGCTGGCCGCCTGAGAGCGTCTCGACCGGTCGGTCCAATGGGATATGGCGTGCGGTGAGGCGGTTCATTGCTGTGTCCGAGTCCCAGCGAGAGTTCAAATGGCCGCCGAGCCTCAAATGCTCGGCAGCCGTGAGCTGCTTGTAGAGCGGGGCCTGCTGAGCGAGGTAACCGACACTGGCGAGGAAATCCTGACTCTGGCGTGGCGGCTTGTCGAGTACGAAGGCTTCACCAACACTCGGTGATGAGAGGCCGACCAGCAGCCGCAACAACGTCGTCTTCCCGGCCCCGTTCGGACCGACAAGCGCCGAGACGCGACCTTGTGGGACGTCGATCGAACAGTCTTCAAGAGCCCATGTAGGCCCGAAGCGCTTGCCGAGGCCTATCGTCCTGACGGCCATTTCGGATTCGGTAGTCCTCACGCCACGTCCTCGTTCTTGGCGCGGCTCTGGAGCGTAGACCGGACCAGCGCTTCGATGGCTGCGTCGTCGAGACCTTCTGTTCGTGCTGTCCGCACCCATCGCTCAAGAGTGCGAGCAAGCCTGGCTTGAGTGCTCGGAGGTGGGCCGGAAGGTCGTGCGACGGCAAAGGTCCCGACACCTTGCCGTCCTTCGACAAGACCCAGGACCTCCAACTCTCGGTAGGCCTTCAAGACGGTATTCGGGTTGATCGCGACCGCGGCGACAACCTCTTTTGCCGTTGGGAGCTGGTCGCCGGGTCGGAGGAGGCCCATACGAAGCGCCTGCTCGACCTGCTGCACCAATTGGAGATACGCGGGAACTCCCGAGGACGGGCTCAGCTGAAAGCTGATCGATTGCCCAGAGTATTCACTAGTCATCTAGATAAGTATTTAAGGTGAACCCCGTAAAGTCAAGCCACCTCGACTACCCAGCACGCCCTTGACCGGAGTCGTCAGCCGGCAGAGGCAGTGACGCCGGTACCGCCCGGCGCACCGGGACCGCCCACGACCCAGGAGGCGAACCGGCGCAATCCAGAACCCCAGCCGTCGGGCGATGCGACACCGTCGCGCATGGCCTCCCAACCGTCGCCGTGGCGGTCGAGGTGGCGGTGCTCGAGTTCGACCCTCGTGCGGTTCGGCCCCTCCGCGATGAAACGGACCTCGACCTCGCTCGCCTTGGCGTGATCCGTCTCGACCTGCCATTGCAGCGAGATGTCCCAGCTGAAGACGAAACGGCTCGGGGGGTCGTAGGCCAGCACGCGCGCCCATTGGCACTCGCTCCCGTCGGTCCCCACGTCGTAGATGCGGCCGCCCGCCCGGGGCTCGAGCACCATGTCGGCGAGCGGTGCCTCAATGATGTGATGCTCAGGGGGCCACCAGCCCGCCATATCTTCAGTGAAGACTGCGAAGGCCCTCTCCACCGGCGCGTCGACGACGATTGACGTGGTCACCGCGGTCGCTTGGATGTCAGTCATCGGTGTGCTCCTCTTTTTGATGTTGGTGTTCGACTCTTTCCTTGAACGAGTGCAGGGCCGTGTTCCAGAACCGGTCGAGGTACTCGCGCAGGCCGACCAAGCCGGCGGGGTCGAGGCTGTAAACCCGCCGATTTCCCACCGGCGCGTCATGAACGAGGCCCGCCTCCTTCAACACCTTTAGGTGCTGGGACACTGCCGGCCGGCTCACGGGAAGCAACGCCGCGAGATCGACCACGGCGGCGGGACGCTCGGCGAGATGTTCGAATATGGCCCGACGGGTCGGGTCGCCGAGAGCGGTCAATACGGCATCGTAAGTTGTCACTTACGGTAAGTATCAACTTACGTATCGTTCGTGTCAAGCCACTGCCATCGAAGCCAGTGGCCCGCCTCGGGAATCGAATTTGGCAATCGAATGGGAAGCGCGGAGAAGGTCGCTACAGATCGAGCGGACTGGAGGCCGAGCTCAGCAGCACTGGGGTGGACAGGAAAAACGGCTTGGACGACCCAGATGCCCCCGGGTCCGGTGACACCTACCCGACGATGAGTAGTTGAGGGTCTGCACATCAGCGTCAGCAGGGGGCTCAATTCACCGGTATGAATGTCGCGACCTGGTATTTCATGCTGCAGCTGCCCGCTTTCTGAGCGAGGGGGGCACCGTAAAGGATCGTTCGGCCTCGAACTCAGAAAGCCTGCCCCATTCATGAAGCTTGGCCAATCAGCCGCTGCCGGCATACCGTTGAACGACCTGACTCTGCGTGATCACACCGATTGGCCCTTCGAGGTCGAATACCTCCGTCACGGCGAGACCCAAACCTCCTTGGCCAACTTGTCCGGTGGCGTCGAGAAGAAACCAAGGGCCGGTGGGCTGACGAAACAGAGTTGCATTGAGGTCGATGTTGATCAGAGCCAAGCCGGCTCCGATGGAGTTTGTCTGACTGAGCGGCGAACCGAAGTCGGCGACAGCGAGCAACTGGGACAGCCCGCACGGCTCCGTTCCGTCTATGACCGGGACCTTGAGACGCAGCCATGCGGCGCTTGGAACCGGCACCCCATAGCCGCCACGAACGACGCGATGCTCAACGGCGTCGCGCACGAAGATCGGGCCGCTGTCATTCGGATAAAGGTGGCTCCAGTCAAATGGGCCGAGGTGATCGGGCCGTTGAGGCGGCGACCACGCTTCGGCCGCGATGGAGATCGGCTCCCGATGCGTGAGGAGGGCCCGCGCCGACACGGCACGTCCAGCCTTCGTGGAGAGCTCCATTTCGAGATGCGCAACCCGTCGGCTCACCTGGCGTCGGCGCACAAGTCCCACGAGGGGCTCTAGCGGAACCGGCCGCTCCAGGTCGATCTGTACCCGGGCAACCTGCTCGCTCTCTCCCACGCCAGCCGTGACGAGTGCGCCAACGAGCGCGCTCGGTGCGCCGCCGTGCATTGCGTCCGGCCGCCACGGCCCCGTGGTCAAGGCACTCGGCACGTACCAGTCACCATCCCTCTGATAAAGAAATCGGACAGCACTCTCAACGCCAGACAAGCCCTTCCTCCACTTCGATCGTGCGAGACCAATCGACCCTGATCAGAATGGCCGCTATGTCATTGAGGTCCTCAGTCTGGCTGGCGGGACGCAATGCCTCTCGCGTCGCGTGCAACTCAGTATCCAATCCTCTCGGGAAAAACGGGGAGGATAGATCCAAATCCAATGGACTGCGATTGGACGTAATCGCAGGTCAACGCACCATAACAGACTCGGTGGACTCCCCTGTCTCGGTCTCTTAATCCCAGGTTTCGGGTTCGAATCCCGAGGGGCGCACCAACTGGCCGAGACCCCGTTTGGCGGTCCAGGCTTATGAGAGTTTGGTCGTGAGCTACCAGGAGGTAGTCCATGCCATTCCACTACTCGAGCGACTTTCGGCCTCAGATCTGTGAACGGATGCAGACATCGGAGTTCCGGTCATTTGCTCGACGGTCATCTGCGTCCGCGCACATGGCCATTCGCGGTTTCAACTACGCCTGGAGGCAACCCTCCCCCCTTCGTTGTTCACATTTGTTGTCAGTCCGCGAGCAGTACGGTCAGTTCAGCCGCTGATCACACACTGATGCAGGGGTGCTGGCCGCATTGCCGCGCACCAATCACGTCCACCTCGCGCGGTGGCGCCCTGAAGGCGCCGTTAGCCATCGGCCATACCTTGGGTCATGCCACCATCAACCAGGACATCGATACCGGATATGAACGACGCACTATCGGAGATGAGGAATCCCACTAAAGCCGAGACTTCGAAGGGTTGGCCAAGCCGATGTAACGGTGTGCGCTCGAGCATGGTCTGCATGATCGGCTGCTGCTCGAACTCCTGGCGCCCCATCGGCGTGTCGATCAGGCCGGGGGCAACCGAATTGACCCGACCACCACGCGCACCCCAACCCACGGCAGCGCGCCCAACAGCCCGAATTACCCCCCTCTTCGCGAGGGAGTAGGCGAATCCACTGTCGGTCACGACCTCGGTGATTCGATCGAGAAAGTCCGAAGCTGTCGGGTCGTCGAGCATGACGTCCATGGCTGGGTCGACAAACGGCGCCACCTGGTAGGCGGCCGAGGATGAGAAACAGACGGCAGCCGTGCCCGCAGTAACGAGTGGCTCGAAGACATCGAGAAGGTGCTTGGTACCGACGAGATCCACCTCGAACACACGCCGTGGATCAGCCATGGTGGGTGAGATGCCCGCGGCATGCACCAGCGCTCGCAGGGGCCCTAGCTTCCCCACCTCGGCCGCCAACCTAGCGACGTCATCGAAGCTCGAAACGTCGCAGGAAATACCAGTGGTACCGGCTATATCCGGAGCATGGAGATCGACTACCACGATTTCGTCAGCAACATCTCGGAGCATCTCGACGCAATCGCGACCCATCCCTCTGGCCGCCCCAGTAACTACAGCTGTTGTCATTCTTGCTCCTTCTATCAAGTTGAGCGGGCGGAGGAGCCCGTCATGTTCTTCCCGCAGATTTGGGTCGCGAGGACGACTTGGAACGCTACGTCATCTCATCTGACAAGCGTCGATCGGATCGCCGGCAACGCCCGCGTGACCTCAAACTCTTCAGTGACCGTTGGAGCGAGCCGGGTCAGAGGCTCAGCGAGGGCATGAGCGGTGCAACACTGGAGATCTCGCTTGCCACGGGAGGGCCCAGGGGATGAGTAACCTCCATCGCACCGGCGACGAGCAGATCGGAAAGGTCGCAGAGTGACGCTCCCACTGACTGGACTCACGGTGGTCTCGTTCGAACAGGCGGTGGCCGCGCCGTTTTGCAGCCGGCACCTGGGTGATCTCGGCGCACGGGTGATCAAGGTGGAACACCGGGTAGTCGGGGACTTCACCCGCGCCTACGACGACGCGGTACACGGCATGGCGTCGTACTTCGTCTGGCTCAACCGCAACAAGGGGTCCCTCACCCTCGACATCAAGCACCCGGCCGCCCACGAGGTCCTGAACCGGTTGCTGACCCAGGCGGACGTAGTGATCCAGAACCTGGCGCCCGGGTCCGCCCACCGCATGGGCATCGCCGCCGCCGACATCGTGGCCCGTTTCCCGAGAGCGATCGCCGTGGACATTTCGGGCTACGGCGTCGGCGGTCCCTACGACGAGAAGCGGGCGTACGACCTACTCATTCAGGCCGAGGGAGGGTTGTGCTCCATTACGGGACTCCCGGGGGCTCCGGCCAAGGCGGGTCCACCGGTCGCCGACATGGGCACAGGTCTCTACTCGTTGACGGGTGTGCTCGCCGCGCTGTACGCGCGCGAGCGCACCGGGGTCGGTGCGGCCATCAGCATCAGCATGTTCGACGTCATCTCCGAGTTCATGGGGTTCGCCCTGCAGTACACACGGCACACCGGCGAGGAGCGCCAGCCCAACGGAATGAGCACCCCCATGGTGGCCCCCTACGGTGGCTACCCCACCAGCGACGGGCAGACGGTCGTGCTCGGCACGACCAATGACCGCGAATGGCAGCGCCTGGCGCTCCAGATGCTCGAACGGCCGGACCTGGCCGCCGACCCGAGGTTCGCCACCAACATCGCACGCTGCAGCGAACGCGACGTCATCGACGAGGCCATCTCCGCCTGGACGCGTCAGCATCCGCTGGCCGAGATTCAGTCGGTGGCCGACACCGCCGGGATCGGCAACTCGCGGTACAACACGGTGAAGGACGTCATCGGCCATCCCCAGCTCGAACAGCGCGGTCGTTGGCAGAAAGTGGATTCACCCGTCGGGCCGCTCCCCTCCCTGCTGGCGCCGCCCGAATCGGAGGGCTGGCACCAGCGGCTGGACGCCGTGCCCGCGCTGGGCCAGCACACAGATTCGATACTGGCCGAACTCGGGTATTCTTCGGAAGAAATTGCTCGACTCCGCGGCGACGCCGCGGTGTGAGCATGGTGTTGTCGGACCGTCGCGCAGCCAGCGCCGCGCACAATCACAAGGACGATGTTCATGGGTTTGTTGGATGACAAGACCGCGGTCGTCACCGGCGCGGCGCAAGGAATCGGGCGGGCGATCGCCGAGACGTTTGCCCGTGAGGGTGCCGCCATTGTCATCGGCGACGTGAACCTGGACGCCGCCGAACAGGCCGCGGCGGAGCTCGTCGCCAACGGGTCGCGCGCGCTGGCGGTGCGCTGCGACGTCACGTCGGAGTCCGAGGTCGAGGCAATGGTGGGCCGGTGCGTGGCCGAGTTCGGAAGGCTCGACATCATCGTGAACAATGCGGGCGTGACCCGTGACGCCACTCTCCGCCGCATGACCCTCGAGGACTTCCGGACCGTCATCGACGTACACCTGCAGGGAGCCTGGCTCGGAACCCGGGCCGCCGCCGCCGTCATGCGGGAGCAGCAGAGCGGCTCCATCGTCAACATGTCATCGATCTCCGGGAAGGTCGGCAACATCGGCCAGACGAACTACAGCACCGCCAAAGCCGGTCTCGTCGGCCTGACCAAGGCGTCGGCGAAGGAACTGGCGCACGTCGGCGTGCGCGTCAACGCAATTCAACCTGGCCTGATCCGGACGGCCATGACTGAGGCCATGCGGGCCGACATATGGGAGCAGAAACTGGCGGAGATCCCCATGGCCCGGGCCGGCGAGGTCTCCGAGGTGGCCGACGCCGCCCTGTTCCTGGCCTCGAATCTCTCCGCGTACATCACTGGCACGGTCCTCGAGGTAACCGGTGGCCGGTACATGTGAGGAAGGGTTCCGAAACGATGAGAGAAGCCGTCATCTGTGAACCGTTACGCACCCCCGTGGGGCGCTACGGCGGGGTGTTCCGCGATGTGCCGGCCACCGAGCTGGCCGCCGCCGTGATCCGCGAGGTGGTGACGCGTACCGGAGTCGCTCCCGAGCACATCGACGACGTGCTCCTCGGCCAGTGCTACCCCAACGGCGAGGCTCCGGGGATCGGCCGCGTGGCTGCCCTCGACGCCGGCCTGCCCATTTCGGTGACCGGCTACCAACTCGACCGGCGCTGTGGCTCCGGACTGCAGACCATCATCAACGCGGCGATGCAGGTGCAGACCGGGGCGAGCGAGATCGTCCTGGCCGGCGGCGTCGAGAGCATGAGCCAATCCGAGTTCTATACGACCGCCATGCGATGGGGGGCCGGATCGGAGAACGTCGTGATGTTCGATCGGCTGGCGCGCGGCCGGGTGACATCGGGCGGCGCCCACTACCCCGTTCCCGGAGGGATGATCGAGACCGCGGAGAACCTGCGCCGCGAGTACCAGATCCCACGGGAGGAACAGGACGAGTTCGCGCTCCGCTCTCATCAACGTGCGGTGGCCGCACAGGAGAAGGGCCTGTTCGATGACGAGATCGTCCCCTTCACGGTTCACGGGCGCAAGGGTGATCGGGTCGTCAGCGCCGATGAGCACCCGCGCCCGGACACCACAATCGATTCCCTCGCCGCGCTGCGCCCGGTGATGCTCCGGCAGGATGCCGACTCAACCGTCACGGCCGGCAATTCGAGCGGCCAGAACGACGGCGCATCGGTCTGCCTCATCACCTACCCCGAAAAGGCGGCCGAGCTCGGGCTGCGTCCCCTGGCCCGCCTGCGGTCGTGGGCCGTCGCCGGCGTGGATCCGGCGCGGATGGGCATCGGGCCCGTTCCGGCCACGGCCAAGGCGCTCGACCGGGCCGGCCTGTCACTGGCCGACATCCCATTGATCGAGCTCAACGAGGCGTTCGCCTCCCAGGTACTGGCCTGCACACGGGAGTGGGACTTCAAGGAATCGGACTTCGACCGCCTCAACGTGCACGGATCGGGTATCTCACTCGGCCATCCGGTGGGCGCAACGGGGGGACGCATTCTGGCCACCTTGCTCAGGGAGATGAATCGTCGAGGAGCCTCCCTGGGTCTCGAGACCATGTGCATCGGCGGCGGTCAGGGGCTCACCGCGATTTTCGAGGCCGTCGACTAATGGTCACCCGTCCACCGCGTCGCCGATCACGTGGCGGGCGATGATCACCTGTTGGATCTGACTCGTCCCCTCGTAGATCCGAAAGAGCCGGGCGTCACGGAAGAACCGCTCGACGGCGACCCCCCGCATGTAGCCGGCGCCCCCGTGGATCTGCACGGCGCGGTCCGCCACGCGCCCCACCATTTCGCTGCAGAAGTACATGGCGGTGGATGGCCCCACCTTGCGGTCGGAGCCGTCGTCGAACGCACGGGCAGAGGCCAGGACCAGGCTGCGCCCGGCCTGGAACTCCGTCACAGAGTCGGCGATGAGGCCCTGAATGAGCTGAAAGCCGGCTATCGGCCGTCCGGACTGCTTGCGTGTACGGGCGTACTCCACCGACTCGTCGACCAGCCGCTCGGCCATGCCGACGCACAGGGCGGCAATGTGAATTCGTCCGTGGGCCAGACACCGCATCGCCGTGGCCCATCCGGTGTTCTGCCCTGCCTCCTCGCCCACCAGGGCAGAGGCAGGGACCCGCACATCGTCAAGGTTGACGTCGGCCGTCCACGCCCCGAATTGGCCCATCTTGTGGTCGCGCTGTCCCACGGAGAGCCCGGGGGTTCCCCGCGGGACCAGGAAGGTCGAAATACCCCGGGACGCCCGGGCGACCGGATCGGTCCGGGCGAACACCATGAAGACATCGGCCAGCGGCGCGTTGGTGATGTAGCGCTTCGCCCCGTTGATGACCCACTCGTTCCCATCAGGGACCGCCCTGGTCGTCATGCCTGACGGATCCGAACCTGCGTCAGCCTCGGTGAGGGCAAAGGAGGCAACGGCGTCGCCCGAGGCGAGTCTGGGCAACCACTCCTCCTTCTGGCCCGACGTGCCCCCCTCCATCAGTACATGCCCCGCAATACCGTTGTTGGTGCCGAACATCGACCGGAGCGCCGGCGTGGTGTAACCGAGCTCGATCACAATCCGGCTCTCCGCTTCCATCGACAGCCCCAACCCACCGTAGGCTTCGGGCAGGGCAAAGCCGAAGAGACCCATTCTCTTGGCGGCCTCTCGGATTTCGGTGGGGACCTCGTCGCGTTCGTCGATGTCGTTCTCCACTGGGACCACAGTGGTGCGTACGAAATCCCTCACCACAGAGCGGATCCCCTCGAAATCCTCGCTATCCACGCGCTTTCTCCTCTTCTGCGGGCGTGTGCTTACCTGGCCGACGGAGATCAAGTGTGCGTCATAGCGGTCTCGAGCAAGACCTCACTACCGATCCGAGCCAGCCCCCAACGACGCGGGACATCACGCAGTCTATGTTGACCTCGACAATGACGTCAATAACTGATAACGTTGACTTCGCTTAGTCAGCGATTCGATGGATATCTGATCTGCCCGATTCCGCATCGCACTTGTCGTCGAGCGCCGGTGGAAGCATTTCCTTCTGGCGAGTGCAGCGCGGACGGACGCCAACAAATAATCCCTGTCGACGCCCGCAACGAGCAGTTGATAATGCCATGTGAGAGAAGTCGAATCATGTATGCCATCTACGAATCAGAGGGGAACCAATGAACCACCGCCTCGACTACCCGGTCTTCGACGCCGACAACCACATGTACGAGCAGAAGGATGCCTTCACGCGCCACCTGCCCGACGAGTACAAGCACGTCATCCGGTACGTGCAGGTCGACGGTCGCGACAAGCTCGCCATCAAGGGCCAGATCTCGGAGTACATCCCCAACCCGACGTTCGCCAAGGTGGCAGCTCCGGGGGCCCAGGCCGAGTACTTCAAGAACGGGAACCCTGAGGGAAAGAGCCGCCGAGAGATGCTCGGCAAGCCAATCGTGTCGCCCGATGCCTTCTTCCGGCCTGAGCCTCGACTCCAGATGATGGATGAGCAGGGAGTTGATCGCGCCATCATGTGGCCCACTCTGGCCAGCGTGCTCGAGGAGCGTCTCGCCAACGATCCCGAGGCAACTCATGCCGTCATCCACTCCTTCAACCAGTGGATGTACGAGGAGTGGACCTTCGACTACGAGGGTCGCATCTTCGCCACGCCGGTGGTCACGCTCCCCATCGTCGATGAGGCCATCCGTGAGCTCGATTGGATCGCTGAGCGCGGCGCGAAAGTCATTCTGATTCGTCCCGCTCCGGTGCCGAGCCTGCGCGGTTTCCGCTCCTTCGCCCTGCCCGAGTTCGATCCGTTCTGGAAGAAGGTCCAAGAGTACGACATCACCGTCGGGATGCACGCCTCCGATGACGGCATGACCCGCTACTACAACCAGTGGGAGGGCCACTTCGACGAGATGCTCCCCTTCGCCGGAGGATCCCTCTTCCAGGCCGTGCAGCACTCCATGAGCCGTGGGATCTTCGACGCGATGTGCTCGGCGGTCACCCACGGGATGCTGTCGCGCTTTCCCCGCTTGCGGATCCTCCCTGTCGAGAACGGCTCAAGTTGGGTGCTCCCGCTTATCAACGCGTTAGGTGAGACTTACGCGAAGAATCCGACGGCCTTCCCCGAGGACCCCGTCGCGGTCCTGCGTCGAAACGTCTGGATCCACCCCTTCTTCGAAGAAGACCCGGTTGGCCTCATCAAGGCCATCGGCACCGACCGAGTGGTTTTCGGCTCAGACTTCCCGCACCCGGAGGGCCTCGCCGACCCGGTCTCTTATGCCTCGGAGCTCGATGGAACCTTCTCAGACGAAGAGGTTCGCAAGATCATGGGCGGCAACTTGGCTGAGGCGCTCAAGGTCGCCTGAGTTCGGCATACCGAGCCCTCGACCCGATCGGGCTGTGCTCTCTTCGAGCAACTCGGTCATTTCAATGTCCGACAACTCAGGTTCGACGGTCTATTGCTCGAGCTCCAGTCCGACCAAACCGTGGTCGCGCCATTCGTCCAGGATCTGGCGGAAGCCGAAGAAATCCCCGATGCCACCGCCGTAGCTCCCACTGAGGGGGCTGACGGCGCTCACGTTGCCTTCATTGTTGATCCGCGACGGCGTGCAGGCCCCCATGATCGCACTGCCATCGACGTAGGAACTGAGGATTATCTCCTTCCATTCCGTCTCGGCCTCGCCGGAAACATCGAACACCTTGATCTTGCTCTCCTCGAGTAGCTTGACCGTCGCACCGACGTGCTCGGCGCCCTCCACGGTAATGAGCGTGTGATTGACGGTGACCACGGCCTGCTGCCCGGGGCAGGGCATGATGAACAGGTTCGGGAACCCCCTGGTCATCATGCCGTGGAGCGTGGAGGCGCCCGACTCCCACTTGTCGGCGAGGCGGACCCCGCCGCGGCCGATGATTTCGTGCCCAGCCCGTCGGGGAAAGGGCGTTGCCTCCGCCTCGAATCCGGTGGCATAGATGAGGCAGTCAAATTCGAACTCGCGCCCATCGCTGAGGATCAGTCCACGCTCGGTCACCCGCTCGACGCCTCCCGGGCAGTCGATCAGGGTGACGTTCGGCCGGTTGAACGTCGGCAGGTACTCGTCGTGGAAGCACGGGCGCTTGCACAGGTAACGGTAGTACGGCTTCAAGATCTCGGCGGCCTGTGCGTCTTTGACGATCTCGTCGATCCGAGCCCGATGCTCCTCCATGATCGCGAAGTCTTCTTCCTCCGCCCGTCGCATGATCTCTGCAGGTGTCATACCCGGTTCCATGCTGGGGTGGTGAACTTTGGCAAAGTGATGGGTCCAGCCGTCATCGACCAGGTCGACGTCGACCGGCATCGCAGCCATGACTTGCTGGAAGTTGTACATACGCTGGCGGTGCCAGCCCGGACCCAGGTCCTTGGCGAAGTCCTCGCTCGTCGGATGGTTGCCCCGCACGCCGATGGCCGAGGGTGTCCGCTGGAACACATAGAGGTGCTTGGAGGACTCGGCCAGGGCCGGGATGCACTGGATAGCGCTGGCCCCGGTGCCCATGATGGCGACCACCTTGTCCGCCAGCTTGCTCAGCTGTGGATCCTCCTGGCTGCCCCCGGTGTAGTCGTAGTCCCAGCGCCCTGTGTGGAACGACTTGCCCTTGAACAGCTCCATGCCCGGGATGGCCGGCAGCTTCATCAAGTTGAGGATCCCGACCGCCATGACGACATAACGCGCCCTGATCTCGTCCCCGCGGTCGGTGCGGATGACCCACCGGGAGATTCCCTCGTCCCACGTAGTCGTCTTGACGCCGGTGTGGAACAGTGCGTCTTCGTAGAGGTCAAACTTGCGCGCCAGCCCTTCCACATGCCCGCGGATCTCGTCGCCGAATGCATAGCGGTTCTTAGGGATGTAGTTCAGTTCCTCGAGCATCGGCATGTAGCTGTAGGACTCCACGTCGCACATCACGCCGGGATAGCGGTTCCAGTACCACGTCCCACCGACCCCGCCCGCCTGGTCGATGAGCCTTATCCTCTTCAATCCAGCCTTGCGCAGCTCGACGGCGGCCGCGACGCCCGCTATACCGGCCCCGATGATCGCCACATCGACCTCATCGGACAAAGCGTCGCGTTGGACATAGGCAGTAAACGGGTCCTCGCGATACTTGGCAAAGACGTCGTCGCCGGTCAGATCCCTGATAGCGGCCCGGCCCGGGATCAAGCGCTTGTCCCGCTCTTCCAGGTATTTGGCGTGAACGGCGTCCGGATCGAAGTGTGCCGACTTGTCTGAAGGCTGCATGAGAAAAATCGTAACACTGGGCAAGACCGCTCATAAGCGTTGCTCCATGCGGGTTCCCGTGGTGAGACGGTGGGCCTGCAGCGGAAATCGGCGAAAGAGAGGAACGGACGGAATTAGTCGCCGGATCCGGCGATGGGCGTTGTGGATTTCATGAGAGAACCAAGAATCCCATCACCGTTTTGCCAACCGACCTCAATCACATGTCCTTCTTCCAGTCGAGGGCTCGCTCGCTCGAGCGGACCATGCTGTCCTGCGAGAAGGTGGACACCAGGACACCGTCCCCAGAGAACACGGCGCCCTTTCCGAACACGCGCCCATGGCCGGCGTAGGTTCCTTCGTGAGCGAAGAGCAGCCACTCGGCGACGTCGGCGTGCTCGTGGAAATGGACGGTGTGGGAGATCACGCCCGTAGAGATTGATCGGTGTGCTTCCCCGAAGTTGACGGCATCGGGGTGCGGCCGCATCGCCGCACCGATACAAAAGCCGGGAG
The DNA here is from genome assembly GCA_003160635.1 of Acidimicrobiaceae bacterium. Taxonomy (GTDB): domain Bacteria; phylum Actinomycetota; class Acidimicrobiia; order Acidimicrobiales; family RAAP-2; genus Bog-473. The sequence goes on from PMLV01000242.1 coordinate 21,362, forward strand.
TTGACCATGCGATGATTGCCTGGTTCGCTGCTACGGAGTCAATCGACTCGGCCGTACGGAACCAGAAGTAGATGACCGGTGAGCCGTCCGTGGTTACGGCTCCCTGGTCGTCTACGACTCGTACCTCTGATTCTGGGAAGACGGTACCAAAGTGCTTGGGAGTGCAGAGGTCGGGAGCGGGGACGTCAGGCATGGCAGGAGAATGCTGCATCAGGTCGGGCTCAATGGCGTTGAGTAGGGCAAGACCGCGTGACAGCAGTACGTCGGATTGGAAAGCTGTAACTGTGTGACTGGCCCATGCTCTTCCGGCATGCATCGGCTCTAACGCCAACTCGACGTTTCCGGCGCTGTACTTGCCGGCCCGGGCAAATACCGCGTGGAGGGACTTGACCTCCTTCTCACCCTCGACGACGTCACTACACGCCATGATCATCTGGCCGAGAATCTGACCGCTGAAGACGATATCCCGGCCTTCTGGGTCGTTCTCCGGATTGGGCCCAGCCCATCTTCCCGATCCCAGCCCCTTGACCTGCAATACGCTCGGAAGCTCCTTCATCCTTATCTCCCCTTCATTCCGGTGTGGGTTCTGCGGTCAATCAGCAGACATGGCGGTCGATTCATCCGCGGCCATCGACGATGGCGCTTCGGTCATGTTCGTCGATTCGCTACGAGGGATGACCCAGACGGTCTCCGGTGTCGGGCCCTTGCCGTCCGCGATCTGACCCTTGGTGTAGCCACGGTAGGCATATCGCTCACCCCGTGCGAAGGAAGCCGGTCCGCGCCATGAGGCCAAGCCGGTCTCGGTCAGCAGCACCTCCAACACTGTGTTGGATTCCGACGACCGAGTCACGATTCACTTCTACCAGACAGACGGCTGCCAGAGTTGAGAGTGAGCACTCCTTGCCGCCCTCAGACCTGTCCCTGGCCAGGGACATCAGCCAGCCGAAGAATGAGGTGGAGGGGGTCAGTGGGCGACAGTTCGAAGTCGAAATGGAGGTAGAAGCTGCGAGGGTCTCCGTCCTGTGCGTGAACCAGAAGGAACGCGATGCCGATGATCCGGGCTGCGGCCAGGGTCGTCTCTATGGCGGACTGAAGCAGAGCCGACCCAAGCCCACTGCGTCGGTGCTTCTCGTCCACAGCCATTCTCGCCAGGATGACGGCGGGCATGGGGTCGGGCAAGTTGCGGCGCGTTCGACTCCTTACGTTGCTGTGGGCCACCGCTGCGGTGGCAAGCGCGTCATACCCGATGACTCGGCCGTCTTCGACGACGACGTGTGTCTTCGTGCCGCCGGACAACTGATTTGCCATGGCCCACTTCCGGAGCCAGTCGTCGAGCTCTGGCCTGCCGCATGAGAACTCAGAAACAGAGTGATCCGGGTTGAGGGGCTCCGGTCTGGGCCAAGTCCGGGCGGGCATCTAGTCTCGCCAGGGAGCTGGCTGAGCCAGCAGCTTTGCAAGTCTCGGCTTGTAGACGGGCGGCCGCCCCAAGAGAGCAGTGAACTCCACCCACGCGGCATCGTCGATCGTGAAGTACCGACGGTCCGCCAGGTCCTCCTTGGCGGCACTGACCGCATGGCGGACCACGTAGTCCGTAATCGTCTCATGCTGCGACGCGGCGGCAGACTCGATCACCTCGCGCTGTTGGGGGTGACTCGGAGCTGGAGCCTGTCCGATCGGATTTCGCTCATGGCACAACTGTGCTCCAATTGGCAGTACACCACAGAGCCGGCCCGAGTGTGTTCGCACCGGACTCGGGTTGAAACCCGATCCGCCCAACCGATACACCCAGTTGATGGCAACGCCACACGCTGAACTGGCGGCACGGTTCGAGCAGGCGTGTTACCCAAGGGTTTATCCTTCGGCTCCGATGAACCCATCCGGATTTCGCCAATGTCGCCCGACCGGGCCTACAGCGGCAATTACCAATACGTTTTTCATCGGATAGATTCCCGAATTGGCCGTTCCGCTGAGCGGTTCGACTGCCCGCCGAGGTCGGGGTCAATCATGAGTGGACAAGGCAAAGGCCGAGGACATCACCGCAAAGGCCGGGGGCAATTGACGGCCGTCACCGGACGCCTCGGGGCGGCGCTGGCGGCGGCGCTGCTCGTGGTGCTCGGAGTAGGGCTGCCCGCCTCCGCAACGCTCACCACCACCACCACCACCCTTGGGTCCTCGCTAAACCCCTCGACTGTCGGCCAGAGTGTCCTCTTCACCGCCACGGTCAGCCTCGGCTCCAGCCCGACCGGCACCGTGGAATTCTTCGACAACGGCAGCACGATCACCGGCTGCGAGGGGGTGACACTCACCGCCGACGTGGCGACCTGCTCCACGGCGGCCCTCCCGGTGGGCAGCAGTCAGGCCATAACCGCCGCCTACAACGGCGATACCAACAACGCGGCCAGCACCAGCAACACGGTGAACCAAACGGTGAACCCTCCCACCACCACCACCACCCTTGGGTCCTCGCTAAACCCCTCGACTGTCGGCCAGAGCGTCCTCTTCACCGCCACGGTTACCGGCTCCAGCCCGACCGGCACCGTGGACTTCTTCGACAACGGCAGCACGATCACCGGCTGCGAGGGGGTGACACTCACCGCCGACGTGGCGACCTGCTCCACGGCGGCCCTCCCGGTGGGCAGCAGTCAGGCCATAACCGCCGCCTACAACGGCGATACCAACAACGCGGCCAGCACCAGCAACACGGTGAACCAAACGGTCAACACTCCGGTGGTGGTGTCGCCCACCTCCACCACGTTGACCTCCTCTACCAACCCCTCCACGTTCGGCCAGTCGGTCAGCCTGACTGCCACCGTGACCCCAGTCGGGGGCGGTACGCCTACCGGCAACGTGGAGTTCTTCGATGGCACCACGCTGCTCGGCACATTCGCCCTCGGAGGTTCGGGTCTGTCCACTTCGGCATTGGCGCCCAATCAAGCCGAACTATCGACCTCCGCGTTCAGCCAGGGAACGCACTCCATCACCGCCGTCTACAGCGGTGACTCGCAGGACAAGCCGAGCACGGCATCCCCGCTCATCCAGGTGGTGAACCCTCAGGCGCCGCAGCTGCCGGCGACCACCACCACGCTGACCTCGGCGGCGAACCCGTCGGTCGTGGGTCACCCGGAGAAGCTGACTGCCACCGTGACCACGACTTCCCCGGGAGGTTCGATCACCGGAACAGTCCAGTTCTTCGACGGCAGTATCTCGCTCGGCACCGTTCCGTTGGCGGGCAATCAGGCGGTGGTATCTATCGAGGCGACGGTGCCGGGCACGTACGTGCTCACCGCCTCCTACAGCGGTGACGCGGCCAATGCACCCAGCACGTCGAGCCCGGTGGATCAAGTGGCGCTCGGGCTCGGTCAGGCTGGCTCACATGGCTATTGGCTGGTCGGTTCCGATGGAGGCATCTTTACCTTCGGATCGGCGCAGTTCTACGGTTCGACGGGCGCCCTCAAGTTGCAGCGTCCCGTCGTTGGTATCACGCCAACGAGTGACCTTGGGGGCTATTGGCTGGTTGCTTCCGACGGCGGCATCTTTACGTTCGGCGATGCCGGGTTCTTCGGATCGATTCCCGGGCTGGGCTTTGCCCCAGCGGGGACTGGTGCGGCGAAAGAGCTGAACGCACCTATCGTCGGCATGGTCCCCTCTTCGGATGGTGGCGGGTACTTCATGGTCGGATCTGACGGCGGTGTGTTTGCCTTCGGCGACGCCAAGTTCGAAGGATCATGCCCCGGTATCGGCGGGTGCTCCGGTGCAGCTGTGACCGTCATGCCCGATGCCACCGGTAATGGCTACTGGCTCGTCACGGCGACAGGCCACATCTACACCTTTGGAAACGCCGCCTACTACGGCGCCCCGGGGCCTCAAAGTGTGCCGGTCACTTCAGCCGTGCGGACGGCGGACGGAAAGGGCTATTGGATTCTCTTCTCTAATGGTGCCATCGCTAGCTACGGCGATGCAGGCAACTTCGGAAGCCCAATTGGAGCCTTTGGGGGCCAGAATCCAGCCACGGCGATATTTGCCACAGCCGACGGCCAGGGGTACTGGGTGGCCTCAGCCAATGGGTCGGTCTACACCTACGGGGACGCACAGTTCGCGGGCTCGATGGCGGGCACCAAACTGAACGGAGCGATTATCGCTGGGACGGGGTTTTAAGCAGAGTTACCGCAAAGGTGGCTTGTTCGCTGGGGCGAGGTTGGACATGGCCCAGTATCCAACCCACAGTGTGAGGGATACGGGCTGTATACGCTTTATAACGAACATTCCCCTGCCCCAGACTCTCGGGTTTCGGGTTCGAGCTCAGATCTTCCCCGTCGAACTCGTCACATTCGCGCCTTCGTCAAGCGGGTGGGCTCGAGACCTCGGTTCTCGTCGTCGCCGGCAATCGGATGACAAATCGAGCGCCATGCGTCGTAGTGGCCTCGACCCACACGCGTCCACCATATGTCGTCACGATCTCGGACACGATCGCCAATCCGAGACCTGTGCCTCCGTTGCTCCAGTTTCTCGCGCTGTCGATCCGGGCAAAGCGTTCGAAGACGATGTTCCGCATTGGTTCAGGAATCCCGGGACCATCATCGGCCACGGCGAGCCACACGTGATCGCCTCGTTCGGCAACGCTGTACTCAATCCGACTCTCCGCATACCGAACGGCATTGGACGAAAGATTCTCGACGATGCGCATCATGTCGACTTCTCTGGCCAGAACCTGTCCGCCCGACACATTGGAAGCGTCGATGGTCAGTGATGTGCGTTTGCGGAGCTCGTTCACCTGCAGCAGGACCAGTTCATCGAGATCAATCGGCCGCAGAGGAAGCTCGTTTCGAGGACCTCCGATCGAATCCAATGTCAACAGGCCGTCGGCCATAAAGTCGAGGCGTTGGAGAGCGCTCAGCGCGACCTCATGACTACGTTCCATTCCCCCTACGGTGTGATCACTGGTTTCGAGCGCTCCCCTAATGGCGGCAATCGGGCTTCGCAGCTCATGACTGGCATCGGCGATGAACCGGCGCTCCCTTTTCATGGCCGCCTGCATCCCTTGGAGCATTTGGTTCATCGTGTCAACGAGGCGATCAAGTTCGTCCCCGCTTCTCGGACTCGGAAGGCGCTCATCGAGATCCTTGGCCGAAATGTCGGCAACGGCCCGCCGAACGACCTCCACCGGTTTCATGGCTCTGCCAACGACAAGCCAGATCAGCCCCCCCAGGGCAAACGCAAGGATAGGGAGCACGATCTCAAGGAGCTCCGTCAAGGAGTTCTCGGCTTCGACGATCTGGTTGATCACCTGGTATTCCACCAGTATCGGCGCCGACCGGCCTCCCAATTGCAACTCGAGCGTCCTCAGATGTCCGAATCGCCGGTTGTAGATGGTGGACAGCCGTGGTGTCGGTCCCGCGGGACTCACCTGGATGAGGGGTGGCATGCCCGCAAGATTGGTACTCGATCCCAAGAGTGTCCCGTTTGCCAAGAAGAACTGTCCTAACTGACCTGCCGGAGTCGACGCCGGGGGATAGTGATGGCTGCGGAGTTGGGTCTTGACGTAGGCGGATTCGTTCACGAGACTCCGATCCACCTGCTGGACGAGGTGGCTCTTGACCGATTGCAGTAAGACGAGGGCGACAACGAAGAGAACCGCCACCACCACGACCATTGCCATCGCTGTTATCCGAAATCGAATGGATCGGAGGATGGCCCACCGGGTCCTCACTGCGTACCCTGAATACAGAATCGATATCCAAGACCATGGACGGTCTCGACGATCTTCCGACCGAACCGCGGCTCCAACTTCTTCCTTAGGTGCCGCACATACACTTCCGCAATGTTGCGATCCCCCTCGAAATCCGGTCCCCATATTCCAACAACGAGATCTCCCTTATCGACGACCGACCCCTCAGCCCCCATCAGGTGGGCCAACAGCTCGACTTCGCGCCCCGAGAGTTGCACTTCTGTCGAGCGGTAGACGCAGACGTGCCGCACGGGGTCCAACGTGACGCCGTCGACCGTCAAACTCGCATTTCTGAACAGCTTGGAGCGACGAATCAACGCTCGGACGTGAGCCAGGAACACGACCATCGAGACTGGCTTGGTGAGGTAGTCGTCGGCACCAGTGTCAAGGCTCTCGGCCTCGTCCCACTCCCCAGCTTTGGCAGTGACCATCAGGATTGGCATCATGAGTCCGCATGCTCGAATGTCGGCACATACCCGAAACCCACTCATGGCCGGCAACATGATGTCGAGCACCACGAGGTCGTATGCACCCGAGCGCGCATTCTCGAATCCTGTTATCCCATCCAACGCGACGTCACATTCGAAGTCAGCTGCCTCCAACGCACGGCGCAGATTGTCGGCCAAGACCCAATCGTCCTCCACAACCAGGATCCGCAACTTGCCGTGCCTCCCAACTGAGCTCCGAGGCGCCTCTCGGAGCATCAGGCGATGGTACTGCTCGACCTGGCTATTGGCATTTTCGCATTTCACGCCTCATTCTGAATCAACGTTCAGAACTTCCGAATCGACGGCCTGGGGGACCCTGGACACCAAGGGACGACACGATTTCAGCCAACCTCAGCTCGACCGCTCGAGTTTCGGGTGTCTCTCGAGCCTCTTCGGTCTTTCATTCCCCGACTGCCTGAAACTACGTTCAGCAACTTTAGCTGCGTTCAGATGGCCGCGTCGTCCGTATCGTGGAGATCACTACCGTCGCGCGAATGAGGCGCCATGCCTGACCATGAAGCCACCCACTCACCTGTGCCGCACCTCTCTCGACTCAATGGCACTTGACGTAACCAATGAGAAGGAACGTGTCGAGAACCGCCCTGGGCGTGCTGTTGCTTGTGTTCGTGCCCGCCGCGGCTGGGGCGATTTCATTCACGACCAGTGCTGCTGTCGGCAACACGCCCGCCGTTGCTGTTGTGGGAGACTCGCTCGCCTGGCAGGCCGACTCGTCGATTGAGAGCGATCTATCGCAGTCCGGCTACGTGGAACGGGTATCGGTCAACCCTGGCCATGCGCTGACATCGGCCTGGGCTCAAAACAAGGCAATTGGATACCTTCAACAAAAGCGTTTCGGGGTTATCGTCATCGAGACGGCGTCGAACGATTCCTTTGAGATTGCGAGGGCGGAAGAGTCGGTCTCCGAGTATTCGGATTCATTGGCAAGGCTCCTGGGTGCGGCAACCGGGCGATGCGTGGTCGTGGTCAACGCAAAGGTGGGAGTCACCCCCTTTTACTATCGACCGGGTGATGCCCTAGCGGTAAATCGGGTCATCTCCCAATTGGCTGTCAAGCATTCAAACGAGCGAATTGTCGAATGGAATGGATTGGCGCAGACTCACCGCTCGTGGTTCCGTTCGGACCTCTTGCACTTCACCTCCAAGACGCCTCGCGCCCTGCTGGCGAGCGATCCACCTCCCTCCTCCGATCAGAGTGCGGGTGATAAAGCGTTTGCCCGGGCGATTGTCGCAGGAGTTCGGTCCTGCCAAGGCTCGCAGAGGAATGTGACCGCCATCGAATAATACGGGATCGGCTCATGCTCTTGACGGGAATACGTCGAATGGTCCACCTGCGGTTGATCGAGACCGTGCTTGCTCTTACTGAGAAGATTCTCGACGTTCCGGCGCAAGTCTGTGCTGCATGCCATGTCGCAGAAATACTTGTTAAGGCGCTAGCCGCCGATCGACGATTGCTTGGCCACCCTGTCGAGAACCTTTGCATCGGCCGGTAGCAGGTAGCCCTTTCCCACATCAGCAGCAACCGCTTGGTCCCACTTCCTCACGAATGTTCCATGTGTCGGGTAGAGATGTGCAAGCTTGGTCGTGCTGAACGGAATGGTCGCGCCGAAGAGCTTGCAGAACCCGCCCGCGGCGCTGGAGGTGTCTCCTGTTCCATTCACGACGGCGATTGGTGCAGCGACCTGGGGCGTGCGGATCCCGCCTGCGGCCTCTCCATTTTTGTTCCTCACGAATGACGACGAGCTGGCAATGTCGAGCCGCGGTGACTGGAGCGGGGGCCTGCCGGTGATGATCCAGTTGTTGAGGGCGACCATTGCGGCCCGGAGCTCATAGGTATGAGCCCCAGCGTTGAGTGGGACAGGGCATCCGATTGCACCATTGTCGAAGGAAGACACGGTGTTGATCATCGTGTCGAACGTCTTGACATCTGCGCTTCCGTTACCCGTGTCGGTCATCGATTCCACCAGGCCGTACGTGTCGTAGTGGGCGGTTCCGGCCACCTCCCACTCGCGGATGTATTTCGTGGGGGGCTGGCGGGCGGGAAGGTACCCGAGAACGAGTAAGTCTGCTTCGGTCTCGAACATCATGACCGGTACGTGCGAATCAGTGCGGACGAACGTCGTCGCGGGAGGGTTGATAGCGGGTTGGGGAGCCTGGGATAGCGCCGAACCAGTTCCGCCGCGACTGTAGACGAAGTAGCCGTTGTAGATGCCTTGTGATCGGTGTCCCAAGGCATCGATGTAGGTCACGAGCCGGGAGGCGGACTGGGATTCTCCGAGGGCGATGAGTCGCTTCGGTTCGACGCCGACGAGCACGAGGCTGGCGTCACGACGGATGGCAGCACCAGCCTGCTCGAAGATGCTGTAGGAGAAGCTGTCACCGGGGTGCTCGAGCGAGCTATAGCGAGCCGGGTCGGCACCCTTTATGCCTCCGGCTTGACCCGAGGTCGCTCCGAGCGAGCCGGCCGCACCAACGATGCCGGCGGCCTGGGCGCTCACCCCGATGTAAATCATGCCGCTCCTGATCATCTGCATGTGATCCGTCAGCCATGCCGCCGCTGCGTCGACGCCACCACTGACGTTCAGCCACTCCACGACCACGGTGCCGTCGAATCGCTTGGGGTTGATCGGCCGGTACACCACCATGCGCGTCTTGTAGGGCGCCGAGCTGGCAGCGGTGACGTTCCACCGCCCGTTGGAAGTCAAGGGCGAAGCACTCGCATAGGCGGTGGCGGTGCCCGATACGAAGTACTCACTCTGTTCGTAGCCAACGGTCTTCAGATTGAAGCTCGTCGTGCCAATCAGGTCGATCCCAGTCCCGCCGGTCACCGGTCCGGTGACCGTGGCCTGCGGGACACTCACCGGTACCGAGAGCACTGCCGCACCTGCGCTTCGCACCGGATTCGGCGACCCTCCGAGCGCGCCCACAACCACGACGAGACTGAGTGTTCCTGCGATGCGACGAAGCGCGGGTCGCGGGTTGCAACAGCAATGGCCTGCCCGGACGATGATTGTTCTTGCCGTCACCTCGACCCCCCACTGAGATGTTGACAGATTCTGTCAACATTGGCGGATTATGTCAATACTCAGGCAGCGTGGTCCGCTGGGCGCGGTGATCAGGGCGTTCATCCGTGGGCGCCCTGCTGGGCGTGTCGACTTGTCGTAATCGGGCTCTTCGCGCGAGGTCAGTGGGCGGACCAAGTCTTCGGATCCGCACCGATTCCCTTCTCAAGGACTTCGAGGCTGTCGGAGATGATGGTCGTCAAGTCACCGTCGTAGACGAACCAGTGTGTGTAGGCAGCCTGGATCACACCTCCTGCTGCCGCGGCCAACATCGTGGGGACGAGACCCTCGCGCGGCAAACCCAGCCGTTTGCCGAAGAACTCGGCCATGACCGGCTGCGATTTGAGTTGGATCCCGCCAATGACCCCTTTCAACACGCTCGGGGTGGCGGCGACGACGGCGATCCACCGCCTGAGAACCACCAAGTCCTCTGCGGAAAGATGTTCTGCAAGCGCAATACGGAGCGATTGCACCGGCGATTCCTCGGCCGGACGGGCTGTCAGGGCGATTCGCAGGGCGTTGCTCCGCCTGTCAATCCTCACCTGCAGCACATCTTCTTTGGCGGGGAAGTAACGGTAGAACGTCCGCGGAGAAATCTGGGCCTCAGCGGCGATATCGTCGACGGTCACCTCTCCGAAGCCTTGCTGCTCGAACAACCGCAGGGCAACGTCCTCCAACGAAAGGATCATCATCTCCGAACGCTGCTCCCGCAGCCGAAGGGCAAGTGACTGAGAATCCAACTTCGTCTCCGATCGATCCCATTTCCGCTATTCCTGGAATGTGCGGGCCACAAATTCGAGCAAGACACAAGTTAACGTCTGGGATCGGTGAGCGCTCCTTCCGTCGTGGGCTGGAGCGATACCCGGACCCGAAGGGGGTTGTGAGACGATTCTCAGCGCAAAGCTGATAATTGCGTAAAGGCTGAGTTTGGCAGGCGCAGTGCGGTGCCAATGCGGGCGGATTGGCCCCTGCCCCAGTCACATAACCAGACCCTTTTTGGGCAATTTGTGTCCTATGATCAACCTTCGTTGTCCTTCCGTAGGCCGATTCGAAACGGGTCTGCCAAGGAGACCGTGATGAGCAATGTGCCGTTCGAACCTGGCGGTCTCTCCGTCGGCATACGTCGAAACGCCGCGGCGATGATTACCTCTGTCGATGACGAGATCTCTGACGTGCTCGGCTGGGCGCCCGACGAGATCATCGGTCGACCTTCCACGGATTTCGTCCACCCCGAAGACCAACCAAGCGCGGTGGCGGCATGGTTCGAGATGATTGCCGCGCCGGGCGAGGTGCGCACCTGGCAGGGCCGCTATCGCACGCGGGATGGGGCATGGCAGTGGGTCGAGTGCGTCAATGTCAACCGGCTGGCGGATCCGGACAACGCCGTCGTACTGACGACGATGAGACGAGTTGCCGTCGATCAGGTCAGCTTGGCAGAGGAGCTCCGGGCTCGTAAGCAGCTCTTGAGTCGGCTCTCCGACGCCATGCCAGTCGGCATGTTCCAGGTCGATACCGACCGCACGATCACCTTCACCAACGACAGGCTGCACATGATCCTCGGTCACTCGGCCTCTGCCACCATTGACGCTCAGTTCTCGATGGTCGACCAACGCGACCGCTCTCTTTTCGATTCGGCACTCACTGCCGCACTGGCCGACGGAGCGGTCGATGATATCGAGCTCCGCTTTTGGCGCTCGTCGGATGATGCAGCACAGGTGGAACACGTGTGCATGTTGAGCATGCGACCATTGACCGATTCGGAAGGAGAAGTGACGGGGGCAGTTGGCTGCGTCAGCGATGTCACGGCACAAGTTGAACTTCGACGGCAACTCGAGATCAGGGCAAATACGGACGAGCTGACCTCATGCTTGAGCCGGGCCAAGATCCTCGAAACACTTGGAATTGCGCTGGAACGTCGCGATGACCGGCATGGGGGAACCGGAGTGATCTTTGTCGATCTCTGCGGGTTCAAGGTCATTAACGACAGGTTTGGTCATGCCGCGGGCGACCGGGTGCTGACAGTGGCCGCCTCCCGATTGACTTCAGCAGTTCGCCCGTACGACCTGGTAGGTCGCTTTGGGGGCGACGAGTTTCTCGTCGTCTGCCCCCGCGTGGACACAGCGCTGATCGCCTTCGAGGTCGCACAGCGGATACACGGATCTCTCTCCGATCCAGTGAACGTCGCGTCGGTTGTGATAGCGCTGCGGGCCAGTGTTGGCGTGGCTTGGTCGGCCGATCTCATTGATGTCGACATGCTTGTAGCCCAAGCCGATCAGGCAATGTACGAGTCCAAACGCACTGGTTCATCCGCTGTGGTGTTGTTTGGCCAACATCCGTCCTCCCGAAGTTGACAGAGGGTCACACGGGTGGAGGACTTGCGATCGATCGCTGAATGGCGGACGGACAAGACCGGGGATCGAGCCCATTTCTCTGCCGCCATTTCCCTGATCGTGACGGCCAAGCCGATCAAAGGGGCGCAACCGTTGGTCCCTAATGTGAGCGCCTAGTCGCTTAACCCCCAAACCTCAATTGAGCCGAATTGGGCGAGAATTGGGACGGCCTAGGCATTGGAGTGTTGTGTATCCCCCATTGTGTGAGGAATGCACTGGGGAACACCCGGCGAGGACGGCTAAATGGTGACCGAAGAAGAATGGGAAGAGGCCCAGAAGCGGCAACATCGCCTTCGATTTCTGAGCGGCGTAGCCGGAATGGTGATTCTCGGAGGGGTCAGCCTCCCGGCGATTGCCCTGGGTACGGCCATCACCGATGGAGGCATTGTCCGCTATCTGGTATCGGCAGGATTGCTCATCGGGTTCGTGTTTCCCAGCATGTTGGGGATGATTTTTGTTGCCAACAAACAGCAGGCTGACGCTGACGGCAAGGTACGGCAACTGAACCACGATCTCTCTGATGCCATCGTGACTGCGGACCGGGAAGCGGCGCAGCGCAAGGTTCAGGCACGACGCCAGCAGTTTGAGAGTCGCTTGGCGAATGCTCTGGACATGGCGGAGGGTGAACCTGAGGTCATCGACGTGATCGAACGCTCTCTGCAAGCGGTGATTCCCGACTCGCCGGCCGAACTCCTCTTGGCCGACAACAGCCACGCCCACCTCCTCCGGATGGCCAGCGTTTCTTCAACCGGAGAACCGCCAGCCTGCGATGTTGACTCACCTGACCGCTGCCCGGCAGCACGACGGGCGCAGGTCCAGCGCTTCAGTGATAGCGACGACCTCGATGCATGCCCCAAGCTGCGCAACCGCGCGCAGGGTCGCTTGTCGGCCACATGCGTTCCCGTCTCGATCATGGGACGCACCGTAGGAGTGATCCATGCCACGGGTGCGCCACAAGAAGACATCGCGGATAATGCTGTGGAGGACCTGGAAACTCTGGCAAAACTGGCTGGTGCTCGAATCGGGTTGCTCCGCGTCATGGCAGAGACCCAACTTCAGGCAGCGACCGACAGCCTCACCGGATTGTTCAATCGACGCACGTTTGAAGAAAAGGTATCCGCCGTCCGCAGGGAAACGGACTGTTTCTCGGTGGCAATGGTCGACCTCGACCATTTCAAGATCCTCAACGACACCTATGGGCATGAGACCGGGGATCGCTCTCTGGTGCTCTTCGCTCAGATGTTGAAGGATTCGTTCCGTTTACAGGACCTCTGCTGCCGTTATGGCGGAGAGGAATTCGCGATCGCTTTCCCGTCCTGCACGGCTGTGCAGGCGCGAAACGCCCTCGACGCGTTTCGCTCTCGGCTAAGTGCCGCGATCACTGTCGCTGGCCTGCCGGCGTTTACTGTCAGTGCCGGCATCGTCGACTTCAAGATCCACGAGACCCTCCCCAACGCCCTCGCTCGGGCCGATGCCGCTCTGTACCAAGCAAAGCAGGGGGGACGCGACCAGGTGGTAGTCCACGACGGTGATGGCGATGCCATCTCCGAAGCCGAAATCCAGTTCGAAGCCAACGAGGTAAGTCGAACGCTGGCAGCCGCCTCAGATGTTCGCCGCCAAATGCGCTAACCGACTTCTCACTTCATTTGGGAGGCGGAAAAGAGCGGGTGGATGGATTCGACACAACGCAAAAGACCAAGCGGGCGGTGTTGGCAACGGACACCGAATGTGGGTCGGCCAAAAAATAGAACCAGCGGGCTGTCGTCCACAGGGGCTGCGCGTAAAGATGGAAAGGGCGCCGTGTGCGCGCTCGCTCCTTGAACGGATTGCGGCCCGTCGACAAAGAGCGACACGCCGAACTGTGCGAGATGGAACGGGCCTTGCCGGGAAGGCCCCTAGGGCTTGAGCCTGAAGGCAGTCCCGAACGCCATCAATCCGACCTCGTGAGCGTGTGTCTGGCACCAGCCCTGAAACGCGGCAAGTGCGTCAGGCGACTCGGTGACCACTGCCTGGAGGAGGTCCATGATGGGCTCTCGGATCAGTTCGAGCGAAGCGTGATTGGAAATGCCACCCACCAGCCTCAATGTGACGGGGCCAGAGATTATCCCAGTTGTGGGCCCTGCGCAACCAACCTTTTCCTCCAAGCCGCCCCTAATTCGCATCGACACGATGGGCTTGCTACCGACATACGATCCCAGCGGTCAGGTCCTCGCCACGAGTACCGACGGAGTGACCTCTCACCCTGTCTACGGACTCTACCGTCGCGAAGCCTTGTGGATGCGTTTCGACGAACTTCGCGTTGGTCCTACATCATGCAGGAATGGCGCGGTAGATGGTATGACCGACCCAGATGCCGGCGACCCTCCCGTCGACGATGGATTCGTAGAGATTCGACCCGCTGAAAACCGACTGCTCACTTGGATCGCTGCTCGATGTCACAACGTAGCTGGGGGCGCTATTCGTCGCTGAATACGCTTCCGTGAGTGCAACGCTGGCCGAGGCTGATTGGGTGAGAACTCCGGGCTCCGGCAAAGTGTCGCAGGTCGCAAAGGCAAATGAGAGGCAGTCCGATCGGAACACCCCGTAGGTTCGTGGAACCCGAAGATCAGGCTTTTCCCTTACGGTGTCTCTTTGCCACATGTTCAGCTTGATGCTTGGTTGGGTACGGGCCACGTAGGTTCCGCACCTTCTCTGACTGCAGTTCAATGGGGCCGTCGGTGTCTCCGCACTCCTCGCAAACGACTTCCCATTGGCGGTCGTCCTCGCTCGTGGACTGCCAATGCCCCGCGGGATTATTCTCCCAACCACCATGGAGTGGACGGGCATACGGGTAGTGACCGCCAAAAGGATGCGTATCCTCCCCGGAGTTGTTCGGCGGCGTCAACCACCACTTTGGATTTATTCCAGTCGAATCAATCAAACGAGGCAACACCTCCACTTTCGTCGATAAGCCGCCGGTTCTTCGAATCCGCATGCTCTGCGCCTACCACGAAGGAATCCGCCTTTTCCCGTTTCAGCCAGAAGACGCCAAGACGCGATTTCGGGAGTCACATTCTGCTTTGATGCGATAGGCAGCCCCGCCGTGCCGGGTATTGCTCTTACGACACCGGTTGACGGGCCTTCACCATTAGCTCCCGGACGACATCGACGCCGGACCTGACGGTGTCGAGCTGGTCCGTAACCTCGTCGGCCAAATCGGCGACGCCACAGTTCCGGAGCATCTCGGGGAGATGGTCCGCGACACAGGCGAGTGAGAATTCGATCGGATCGCCCACAGCCAGCTCATCGATGCGAACCACCACATTCGCACCAACCCGCTGCTCGATGTAGTGGTAGTGCGGCTCGTTCTCGAAGCAGTCGAAGCGCAAGTACTCAAGGCCGTCGGCCGTGCCGCAGACGTGAAGGGTGGCACCGTAATCATCAAACTGCATGTCCTTCTCGCTGCCGCCGTGGTAGGTGTCCTTGATGATCTCGTTCGTCAGCCTGCGGGACTCCACGACGAGTTGGACCGCCCCGGCGTCGACGGTAATGCAGTGGTCGGGGACCATTGGGATCGGCATCACTTCGAAGCGGTTACCGCGGCGGTAGGGGGACTCTTGCCGATCGATTGCCATCTTTCAGCTCCTTTTCATGGCGCAAGCATCTGTTGTGTGTTGAGTTTCGCACAATTCTCCCCTCAGCGGCTCACGCCAGCGCGTCGAACGGGGGCCGGGTGCCAGAACAGGTCCGTCGCGTAGTAACTGCCGCCTTCGCTGCGTATCGGTAGGTAGGGCGACCAGGTGCTTCCGTAGACCCGACGGAGGGACTTCACTGGATATTCTGCCGCTTGGGTCGTCGAGAGCGCAGAATCAGAAGTTGCACCCTGACTAGTTTGAAATGACCCAGGCCGCGTCTGGCTGGTCATGGTGGTTCCGGCGACAACACGATCAATGAACCAACCCAGCCGGCTCAAGGCCCCATGTGATTGATTGAGCGGAAGTGTGCCAGCGTCACTACGCTTGAGATTCCGATCTGCTCGTGCGGGTGGAGATGTCACACGAAGGAGCGATGAGTCGACCATGACCAACGAACATTGGAAGGAAGAACCCGAAGCTCGGGACTTTCCGTCGGCTGAGTCTTATCTCACCCTGCTCGTCGGACTCGCTGCTGCCAGGAAGTTGGCCAAGGCCTTGCGCAAGCAAAATGAACTGTCGCACTTCGCGGCCAAAGACATCCTGCGTGCCTCCGATTTGTCGTTGCTTCCCGCGCATGACTCCGAAGTGGCCTCCGATCTCGAAAAGGTTACGCGCGGAGAGAAGCTGTCACCGGTCCTTCTGATCGAGGGAGCCCCTTTGTGGGTCGCTGACGGATACCACAGAGTGTGCGTGAGCTATCACCTCAATGAGAAGACACCCGTGCCGTGTCGGATCGTGCCTCGTTCGACGTACCCTGGACGATGACCGTGAGGGCGCAGGGCCAGCTCTTACCAGCGGTCAGGTCACTACGATCGTTGCGGCGAGCGCCGTCCGATGGTCCTTCGACCACGGTGGTCCCAACGTTTCCCGTGGGCCACGAAGCACCTCGTTCGCTCGCTCGCCCAGGATGCTTCTCGCTTCCTCCTCGACGTGCTTGGAATTGTAGGTATGAACGACCCAGCCGCGTTCGCGTCCGAGTTCGGCCAGCACTTGGCAATACATGACGGAGTCGGCCCGGCTCTCGTATGGCACACGGCGTTGAACGGCGATGTCCTCAGGGAAGTGGACTGGCCAGGCCCGCAGCGAGATCGTGTCGATCGGTCCAGGGAGCGCGGTCCCAAGTTCGTCAAGTGCGGCCGATGTCGCTCGAACCACCGACGCTCGGACGTTCGCAACCACCACCGCGAGAGCATTGTCGTCGAGAGGTTCCGCCGACCGGTGAAGCAGGTGCGGACCTCCCTCGTGGTGAATCGGCGCCGTCGGCACGCCGGGCTCGATCAACTCGATCCTCCGACGGTCTACGACGCTGAAGTCCGCCGAGGCCGTCACGGCCACGGCCCAGCCGTAGTGATGGGAGATGCCTAAACGCATGGCACCAATCCTGCCACCGCGCCAATCTTGAATGCCGTTCGTCGCCCGTTTGGTGATGACGACGACCCTCCCCTTCCGGTCCGCCCGGTATCAGGCATCACGCACCCCGCATGCCCGGTACGAGCGTCGCGCAGCTTTGCGCTCATTGGCGAGCGCGCCGCTGACGTGGTGAGCAACTGGCCAAAGGCGGCGGGACTCCGCCATGTTCGGTAGACCCGCTACCGTGGCCTGCTGTGAGCAGCCCGCAAGTGCCCGTCGGGGTCATGCACAAGCATCCAGGAGACCTTCACAAGGCGCTGACGGCCAACCCCACGGCACTTGTGCCTGGAAGGACTTTGCTCCTCTGGACCGCAACGGTTCTTCACGTGGGTCGAGGGTGGCGAGCAGGAGATGACTCGAGCCCGCCGCATTCGCCGGACTCAGGAATGGCTGGAGGAAGCGCCGGGGCGTCATCGGAGCTGCCAACCTGGAGCGGGGGGCGCGACACCGAGGCCATGGCTCAGTCCGTAAATATGGGGGCTGACGACGATGAGTGAGAGTGACAACACCGGGAGTTGGCGGGAAGTCCTCGATGACCTGGACCTCCTGCGAGCCGGTTCGCGGGCTATGGGTGGAGAAGAGCGCCTTCGTAAACATCACAACGCGGGGAAGCTCGACGCTCGGTCCAGGATCACTCATTTGCTCGATCCCGGGACATTCATGGAGATCGGGACACTGGTGGGCGGGGCTGACGCCCCTGCCGATGCTGTCATCATTGGCTCGGGCACGATCGACGGTCGTCCGGTAATGGTCGCAGCCGAGGACTTCACCGTGCTGGCCGGGACTATCAGTTCTGCCGCCAACGCAAAACGGTACCGGGTTGCCGAACTGGCAGTGACTGACCGCGTCCCGCTCGTGATGATGCTCGAGGGGGCTGGATACCGGGCCGACGGCAAGGCGTACGGGAGATCACCCACCGATCTCCTCGCCCAGGCTCGATGTTCGGGGCGAGTACCGCTGGTCACCGCGGTGCTCGGCGCATCCGCTGGCCACGGCGCACTGGTGGCGCCGATGTCCGACTTCACGGTGATGAGCTCGCTGGCGTCAATCTTCACGGCTGGCCCTCCGGTCGTCCGAGAGTCCCTCGGCGAAGAGATCACCAAGGAGGACCTAGGAGCGTGGGTCAGAATCGGTCAAAGAGTCGGGACTGACGCCTGAGAACCACTGTTCGGGCTCTTCGCTCACCGATTGCGCGGAGAAAGCGATCGAGAGCTTGTTGCGAGAGAGTGCCATGCCTTCACGCGAGGCCGTTTGGGCCTTCCTACGTATTCGCCCGGGCCAGCTTGCGCAGGTTGTGGCAGAGCGAGTGCAGGGCCCACTCACCCTGGGCGCCCTCGAGACCGCGTAGACGGAGGAACCCGGCGGCTTGTCGGACCTTCATCTGGCCGAAGACCGGCTCGACGATGGCCTTGCGTCTGGCGTAGTCGGCCCTTCCCGTCTTGGTGCGCAGTCGGCGCGCCATCTTCTCTTTGACTGTCGCGTCTTTTGGGATGGGACCTCTCGGTGCGGCCGGCACCCGCTCGCCGTCTTTGATGCGTCCGGTGGCGATCAATACGTCGACGCCGGCGTCGGTGGCGTCGGTGACGTTCTTCTCGGAGAAGTAGCCGGCGTCGGTGATGAACGTGTCGGGGTTCTCGTCGATGCCCGCCGCACCAAGATTGGCTTCGCTGATCTCGATCATCTCCATCAACTGCGGGGCATCGGCGGCTTGGTTGGACACCGAGTGGGCCAAGATGACCTGGGCCTCTTCGTCGACCACGGCCTGGGCGTTGAAGGCGTAGTTGAAGCCGTCGGTCGTCTTCATCATCCGTGACTCAGGATCGGTGAAGTTGCGCTGGGCCCGGCCAGACGGTGTCGCTCCCTCGGCTGCTTTCGCGCCGGCGGCGTGGGCCT
>PMLV01000169.1 GCA_003160635.1 Acidimicrobiaceae bacterium
CCGCCCGGGACGAAATGGTCTGATCCCGTTGCCCGCTGGGGACCATGCCGGTTGCCGGATCCAGCGGCACAGCCACCGATGGTTGGTCCGCACCCCAACCGACCGCCAGGCACACGGCTGCCGACGGGCAGCTGACGCCCACCAGTACCCCCTTGGTCGTGACGCTCTGACCACTCTGTCCCGTCGAGGGCGCACCGGTCGCCGGATCGAGCGGCACGGCCGCACCGGCCGACCGACCTGCGTTCTCCCCCACCGCCAGGCACTGGGTGGTGGTGGGGCAGGCCACCCCTTCGAGCCCCACGCCGCCGGTTCCTGGGATCGTCTGGACGCTCTCCCCCGTCGCGATCGCACCGGTGGCCGGATCGAGCGACACCGCCACGCCCTGTCCGTCCGGAGCATGGCCTACGCCCAGACACCGGGTGGTCGACGGGCACGCCACCGCTGCCATGAAGATCCCGGGGATGCTCTGCACGCTCTGACCAGCCAGCACGGCCCCGGTCTCCGGATCCAGAGGAACGGCCACCCCTTCCGATGCGTCGGAGTTCTCCCCGACGGCCAGGCACTGCGTGCCGGAAGGGCAACTCACCGCGGAGAGCAGCTCGGTGCCGGGGATGGTCTGCACGGCCTGCCCCCCGGAAACTGCTCCGGAGGCTGCCGTGAGCGGAGCGGCGGCACCCCCGGCGCCGGACGAGGCGGTGGTGAAGATGACGCCGACCCCGACGCATTGGGAGTTCGAGGGGCAGGCCACCCCGTTGAACGCTCCGATCCCTGCGACACCCTGCACGGCCGCCCCGGCCACCGGCGGCATGGCCAGCAGGCCGGTGACCGCCACGACCAGCAACGGGATCACTGACCGAGCGCCGCGGGCATGACGCCGCTGACGCAGACGGGCTCTGAGTGTCACACCTTAACCCCCACACATGCCGACGCTGACGGTCGTTGAACGGAGCGTACCCGACGGCATGGCGACGAGATGGTGCCGCCTCGCCCTTCAGAGAAGAGGGTGGGTGCCGCCGGTACCGGTGGACGTGCCGCTTACTCGGTCATCCCTCAGGCTGCGTGCGACCCCCCAATGATTTCCTCGGGGTCTGCACGGCATGGCAACTTCGCCCAATAGCCGGCCGAGACATAGCCAATGAGCACAGCGACAACATCCGTCATGACGCCGCCGTGATCGGCCGACTGCGTGACATTGACAGAGCCACCCGACCCACAATGACGCGACCGACCACCGCGAGCGACCGCTACGAGTCCCACCAATGCCGGTTCGCCACTGCGCTATGACGCATCGAGTCCGGCGAGAATGAGTGGTTCATCTCCCACGTCGACTCCTACCACGCGCCGTAGTTCGAACTCCACGAAAATCTGCTCGTCACACTCGACATTCCCCGGGCCTGACGCGCAGCAAAAATTGCGGCTTCCAATCTCTGATCGACCGGCGGGCGCAGCAGTGCTTGGCAATCCGAATTGGCAATCGACTCAGCGGAGTGGAGAAGACACGGACATCCAAGCAGTCGTCGCAAGGGCATCCGCTTAGGGGTACTGGGAGTTGGCTGGCGGCTCCAACTGCTAACGCCGCGCTAACGCGCCCGCTCCGGCACCTATGGGTGAGGCAGTTGAACCGCCTAGCGGGGCAATCTTTCATTATGAGTCGGGCGCCAATCGGGGCCAAGTGCTCATCTGGCGAGGTGCGATGTGACCTTCCAAGAGCGAGATGTGAGAACAGACCCGAGGGTCGATGCAATCGAGAGCACGCAGAGCACGATCCCGAGAAGCAAAAGTGACTGGCCGCGGACGACCGACTGGACCCTTATGCCGCTGAGTTCACTTATCTGCTTCGAATAGACCTTGCTCATGGCAAGGGCTGCGGCGGACATCGTCCAGAGGAATATCGAAACGGCGACGCTGACTCGCGTGCCCGAGTGCAGGGAAGCAACCGGGAGTTCAGCGCGATGAGCTACCCACCCCAACAGCACGACTGAAGCGAGCCAACATAGGCAGATCGCCACACCTGCGGCGACCCATAGGTCATGTGCCGCCAAGGGATGCCCATTGAGCGGGATCGAGGACTTTCCGTGATAGATGAGGCGATGCGGCTCTATCACGATGGACGTGACCACCAGGACCACAGCGAGGACCGTCAGGTAGCCAGGCACCCTTGCCATCACTCGCAGGCCACGTCCATTCGTACCGCGCGTCAACAAGCCGTTGGAGAGTGACGTGTAGCCCCAGATGACAGTAGAGATGAGAGCGACGAAAGCCAGGAGGAGGACCAAGTAGAGGGTAGTGGCAATATGGCTCGAGGGCATGGTCCAGCCACTTCCACCAGGAATCGCAGGAACCTGCCGGATGGTGAGCATCAGGGGGATGACGCCCAGTGTCGGTGCTGTGGCGAGCACGATCGATGCATTGGTACGCCTGGCCCACGGCTCGGCCTCCATGGGCATCCCTCTCGCGGTCAGACGAGCGCGCAGGGCACCGCCCGAGAGGTTGAAGACGATTCTCCATCGCGTGCGCCCAGACTCGATCAGATCGTCGGTGACCCTCTGTGCTTCTTTGAGATAGCGATCACGCCACCATGGTGGGTACAGCTTGAATGCGGTGTTGACCGCTCCGCTGTTTGTCACCGTGCTCACGTCCTCAGCCTGGCCAGGCCGATCCGAGCGACGTTGGAGATCGTTTCGAGTCGTTCACGCAGTGTGGCCGCCCCGAGTGAGGTGAGACGATATGGGCGCCGGCGATCTTCGGCAGGAAGAGCCTCCACCAGTCCCTCCTCCTCAAGTCGGGCAAGCACGCCGTACAGGGTTCCCGGACCCATGGTTACTCCGCTCATCGACCCGATGTCTTGAATCAGCGAATAGCCATGCTTGGGCCCGCCGGTCAGGCTGGTGAGCACCAGGATCGTCGGGTCCTGTGTACGTCCGAGTCGCTTGAGTCCCAATGCAGTGCTCCCTCAACGGCTTGCTTCAAGACTACTACGTAATTCGTAATAGTCAACAGAAGCTTGCTGGCGGAAGCATGACGGAATCAGGCTGGACGATGAAACTCAGAGTGCCCCACTTCATAGCCGGCCCCGTGACGCCCCTGCGCGGTCCGACTGCCGGAATTGCTTTCTCTCGAGTAGAGCCATCACGACGCTTCTCAGCCACCGGTCCGCAAGTGATTCCCGTATGCCGAACGCCTTACGCCTCCACTCAAATCCGTGCCCGAGAGGTGCGGCGGTATCCCAGGGGTGGGCCCTACGGGACGCTGCTACACCGGACGGAGGTCAGGCTTCAGATCCTTGGCGCAGGGGTGCTCATCGTCGCAGCCTTCAGAATCCTTTCTCGCTCGACAGCCCGGTAGACGGTGGAACGGGCCACTCCGAAAGGGTCAGCCAGATCAGCGGTCGTGTACTCACCAGTTTCCAGTAGTGCAACCAGGTGCGCTTCTTGGCGATGGTTGAGTTTGGGCCGCTTGCCCCGAAGGTGTCCTTTGGCTTTGGCGACCTTCATACCTTCTCGAGTCCGCAAACCGGAGGGGGATGAGGTCGGATTCGAACTCCGCCACCATGGCCAGGACATTGAAGAGCAGTCGGCCGACCGGATCGTTTGGGTTATAAACGGAGCCGCCCAGTTTGAGACTCACTTGTCGAACCGTAAGTGCGTCGGCAATCGCCCGAGCATCAGGGAGGGAGCGGGCCAACCGATCGAGTTTGGTAACAACAAGAGTGTCGCCCTCACGGCAAGCGGCCAGGGCCTCACGTAATCCAAGGCGCTCACGATTGGTTCCGGTCAATCCGTGATCGACATAGATCCGATTGGCAGCCACCTCAAGAGTGGCGAGGCCATCGCGTTGGGAAGTCAGGTCCTGCTGATCAGTAGACACTCGGGCATATCCGACGAGAAGCGCCGAAGGTCGATGGCTCGCTAGGGAGTGCGCTGCGGGGGTTCAAGTTCTAACCCGTCTCGGGACATGACCTCGACCATGGCCCGGCCAGCGGCCATACGTACCGATCAGTACCCAACGGTGAGATACTCCGCCTCGGGGGGAACCCAACCGAGAGGGATGATCATTGATGGCTGACTGGCCCAGCTGTCACATCTGCAACCTGCTCATCGAGATGCGTTACCCCGTCGACAGCCCACGGTCGAAGAATCAGGGCTACTGGTCGCATCTGGACAACGTGGCTGGGAACGCGGCGGACAAGGATCACGCCGCCATGCGGTAGAGGCAACGGAGCGAACGGTTAAGGACACGAATCGTGGCTGAATCCGGCACAGCTGACCGGTTCGGGAACATGGAACGAGCGCTCTGGGTGCTCACCGCCTTCCGAGCCGATCCCGCATCAAGTATTGAGGGCTCCGCAAGCGCTACCGGTAGTGGCCTTTGATCGATCCCAGGTCCTGAGCGCACCAAGAGACGGACCCGCCGGGTTTCCATGATCGACTGATGGGAGCCAAGAGCACGTCCCGCAAGGCGATCCTGCTCTGGAACAGCTTCACCTGGGTAGGTCGTGCCTCGTCGACTCTTACAGCAAGCACCCTTTGGGTCGGACAGCGTTTGGCGCGCCGCGAAACCGGCAGCGAGGGGACACCTTTATCCGGAGCTCAACCTGTTTGCAAGAGAAGGTCGGCCGGATCGCCGGCTAATGAGACCCTTCAGCAGACCCCACTCTCGCCTCGCGATTGGCCACGGTCAGATAGCCCACACAGGCCACGATCAACAGGGCGAAGATCGCCGTCACGACGGCGTCACCCCAGCCGAGGCCGCTCAGCGCCTTGGGCTTTCCCAACCAATCGGCGATGGATGCTCCCAGTGGCCGGGTCAGCACATACGCCGTCCAGAACGCCAAGATGGCATTGAGGTGGAAGCGCCAGTAGCCGACCGCTGGCACAGCCATCAAGGCAGCGAAAAGAACTGCAGAGGTTAGGTAGCCCAGTCCGATCGTCTTGGCGGCGAGGTCGCCCGCCGCCGTGCCGAGGGCGAAGGTGGCCATGACCGCCGCCCAGTAGAACAACTCCCGGCGCGGGGTGACGATGCTGTGGATGGACAAGGTCCCCTCGACCCGGTGCCAGACCAGGAAGACCACGGTCAGCACCACGGCGAAGAAGGCGGTGGAGGCCGCGTAGGGTACGTGGAACTGCTTGTGAAGGACATCAGCAGCCATAGTGCCGACGATGGCCACCATTAGCACGGTGAACCAATAGATCCACGGTATATAGCGAACAGCCCGGAACTGAAGAACGAGGGCGCCGAGAAGCACCACCGTACCCAGCCCAACAGCCACGACGGGATTCACCCTGAAAACCAGGTAATCGGAGGTGGACTCGCCCATGGCGGTGGTCAGCAGCTTCGTGACCCAGAACAGTGCCGTGATCTCAGGGACCTTGCTGAGCGTCCTCCGTGTCAGATCCATGGCTGCAGATCGTACGGGAGCCTGGCAGTACTTTGGTGGCACGGAATCGACACACATGCCGGCTCAAGCACCGCGAGGACTAAGACCGCCAGAAATCACCAGGATTCCAAAGGGTTCTGCATGCCGTCCACAAGTGTGGCAAACCCATTCTGACGTTTTATTGACGGGGTGAGGATCCCGCAAGTGCCGTTCCGCAGCAGTCAACTTTCGCGAGCACCGAGCACCATTGCGAACCCTCACCGTCCCATATATCGATCCCCTGCGGACACACCCGCGCTGCCCAAATGTTGAACTTGCTCTTGCCGAAAGCCGTTCATCTTGCGGGCGGCGTAGAGACGGGATGTCAACAGCCAGTGTTTGCCGCTGTTACTTGCGCCGCGAATCCGGGGTCAGTCGGAAGCGTCGAGTCGATGGTCAGCAGGACATTGTTCGCGGAACTGGCAAACCCTCCGACGATGTAGCCCGTCGTCGGCGCGACGTCGGATTGAACCATATTGCCGCCGTCCACCGGCCAATTAGCGGAATCCGTGACGAACCATCGCGTAGGGGTGAGATTTTTCGCCGTGAGGAAGGTCTGTACTGCGCTAACCGGCGCGCCGAGAAGCCCGCTGCAGTGCAGCACCTCTCCAGGGTTGAACCCGTTTGCCGACGACTCGTAGGCCTCGCCGGTCTGTGCTGGCCCGCCAACCGAAACCGCGCCGGAACCTTGGAATCCAGCCGGAATGATAAAACCAATTGGACATTCGTTCGCATTGGTTGTCGTGCCTGCCTGGCCGTCGCCGATGCACGTTCCGCCTTCCAGCGACTGGACTCCTCCTCCAGAGATCGTGTCAAAGATGATCGTTCCGACCAAGCTCGGCGAGACCGGGAGGACGCTCACCTGGATGTCGAGCCCGTGCTGCTCGAAGACGGCGTCGAGCTGGCTCTTGGCCGCGAGAGGATCGGTGATCCGCGCGACGATGTCACCGCTTGGCGTCGTTGTGAAGTCGACGAGTTGCATCCCACCACTTGACTTAGCGAGGTGCGCTGGCGCGGCGTGATTCGAGACGGCAGCGAGGATTCCGGCAGTTCCTCCAACCACGATCGCGAGGGCTGCGGCGACGCCGACGATTCGCCGAGGTGACACCGTCCTCCGAAGGACGGATGTCTCGTGAGCCAGCGCTCGCTCCGACGCGATCACTCGTTCAAAGATGGCGCGAGCACGATCATCGTCTGTCGGGAAATCGCTCTCCCGCTGGGCGTGGTGCTGGGTGATGACACGGTCGAGTTGAGCGTCACTGGTACGAACTGACATCAGCGGTACTCCTTGAGTGGTAGGGGCAAGTCGACCATCGTCGTGGCGGCGGGAGCCGTTGCGACGGCCCTAGTGATTGGGAGGACGAATGAGGAGCAGTCATCGACGGGTTCGGTGAGGGAGCGGTCGGCCTCGATGCGACGTCTCAACCGCTTGCGAGCCCGATGCGAGCGTACCTTGAAGGCTTCGGGTGAACACCCGATGACCACGGCCCCTTCGGCTGGACTGAGTCCTTCGACGACGGAGAGTATCAGCACCTCTTGGTCACGCTCGCTCAACGATGCGAACGCGAAGCTGAAGCCGGCTGACCAGACCGCACCGTCGGAGGCGGCAGCGTCAACCTCACTTCCTACATTGTGCAAAACTCGGTGGATCAATCTCTGGCGTCGTAGCGCGCCGCGCCGCGCGTTGGCGATGGCATTTCGCGCTGCCCGGTAAAGCCACGGGAGTGGGTCCTCGGGTAGTGATTCGAGGTGCCGCCATGCCGTAAGGAACGTCTGTGCGACGATGTCGTCTGCCTCGTCAGAGGTGATGCGGCGGTGGGCGAACATGGCGATCTTCGCGTAGTGCTGCTCAAAGAGTTCGGTAAAGCGGCGCCGGTCGTCGTCGAAGTGGTCTTCTCTCTCTCGGCTCATTGGCTCATAAGAGTCCGGCATCGGGGGCATCGTTACACGTGGAGGTTCGCGCGGCCCGAGGCCAGTGTGGAGTTCCCCAGTAGCGAGGTGGCGGCTGTGCTCCAGTTCGATAGCGCAACGGGCTAAGGGTCATGGCGGAATTCTCTTCAACGCCGAGGGCTGATCACCGAAAGGGGATCGGCGTGCGGGCGGTGCGCTCACCGGCGCCTTGTTAGGTAGAGAACGGCGTCCTCCACCTTCGTCACTGCTTCTTCGAACTCGTCTTCGATGAGCCGGCGAATGATCTCGTCACGCTCGATGGTGTGGTGACCACCGTAGGTTCGGGTGACAGCAATGAACGACACCGCGTCCAGCCTGCGCTCGAACCGGTGATGGTGCACCCTGAGGTCATCGAAGTGCTCACTGGCGCGGACGGGCTGCAACGAAGCCAATACGTGTTCAAGACGCTTTGGCCAAGGCGAACCCGTGGCCTCCGCGAGGCGTCCCTCGAAGCCGTCCTCGGCCCACGACACAACGTCTGTCCACACCAGGGCCAGCGATCCGCCGGGAGAAAGCAGCTGGGCTGCAAGGCTCACGCCCTTGTCCGGTTATCGAATTCCTGAGACCGCTGAGCCGACAGTCGCCAGTGCTCCGACATGGCGGCAGTTTTCCGTGGGGTGCATGGTTCGACAACTGGGCGGTCCGGTCAGTTCAGCTCGAGTCCAGGTTCTTGACAGCGACCGTTTACGGATCTCCTTGCGGCGACGGTATCTGTCGACGCTGGTTCGGACCCTGTGTGTCGATGACCCGGTCACGACAAGTGCGCCATGCTGCTCGGTGTTCGTGATAATTGCATGCGCCAGGCACTTTCAGGCTAGTCCCCATGCCCGCTGGCGC
>PMLV01000084.1 GCA_003160635.1 Acidimicrobiaceae bacterium
CTCGTCGGCGCTCTTGTGCCACACGAATGGTCTGGGGTCCTCGTTCCAGGTGTCGATCCAGTCGTTGATCGACGCTTCGAGTTCTTTGGTGGAGCGATGCGTTCCGCGTCGCAACCACTTGTTGGTGAGCTCGGCGAACCAGCGCCCATACGAGGTTCGTCCACGAGCTGTAGGTCGGTGTGAAGTGCAGCGTGAAGCGGGAGTGGCGCAGGAGCCAGCGGTGGATCTCGGGAGTCTTATGCGTCGAGGGGTTGCAGACGACGACGTGGACGTCGAGATCTTCGGGCACGTTTCGGTTGATGAGGTTCAAGAACCGTCTGAACTCGAGGGCGCGGTGGCGCTCGGTCATGTCGGCGATCACCTTTCCCGAGGCGATGTCGAGGGCCGCGTAGAGATTGGTGGTGCCGTTGCGCCTGTTGTCGCGGGTGCGTCGCTCGGGTGGTCCAGGTCGCAGCGGGAGGATGGGGGCGGTGCGATCCAGGGCCTGCACTGGGGTCTTCTCATCCACGCAGAGCACGAGGGCGCCTTCGGGAGGATTGAGGTAAAGGCCCACTACGTCCCGGACTCTTTCAACGAAATGGGGATCGGGAGAGAGCTTGAAGGAGTCGACCAGATGAGGTTTGAGCCCGAAGGCACGCCAGATGCGGCTCACGCCACGCGCGGGCTGGTGAGCGCGGCGCTGTCGACGTCTATCCGTCGAAGCTCGTGGAGCGGCACAGGTCGCGTCTAGGGTGATCGGTCGATGTCGGGGATGCACGGCGTCCATCGGCGATGCCAGCTGCACCGACCACGGCTCTCTGCGATCTCGCTCGTCGGCGGACGCGAGATAGGTTCTGGGAGGTAACGGTTCGCCGAGCAGGGGAATGGGGGCGGGGATGGGCGCAGCAGAGGAAGCGGTGGTCCGACAGATGTGCGAGCTGTGGGCGACCCGTGATGCGGATGCGATGGCGGACTTGTTCGCCGAGGACGGCGTCTATCACAATATCCCGAATCCGCCGATGGTAGGACGCGAGGCGGTGCGTGCCTATTTGCGGAAGGTGTGCGAGCGGCTGGGTGTCGAGGCAGCGGTGCTCCACCTCGGGTGCGATGGCGAGTGGGTGTTGAGCGAGCGCCTCGACACCCATGTCGATGGAGACCGTCGCATGTCATTGCCGGTCATGAATGCCAGCCGTGTCGTGGACGGCAAGCTCGCACTCTGGCGGGACTATTACGACACGCAGATGGTGAAGGACCTCGGCTTGATCTAGCTGGCTCTGAGCTGCGGCCGGAAGTGTGCGCGGTCGATGATTACATGATCGGCGCGGCTACCCGATCAATCCGAACAACACGAGGAGGGCCACATAGTGATTACCGACGTGAGTGACAAGTCAATCCCAGAGCTGGTCTCCTTGGAGGGGCGTGCCGCGGTCATCACCGGTGGTGCTCGCGGCATTGGACTCGCCATCGCCAGGAGGTTCGCAGAATCTGGCGCCTCGGTACTGATCGGCGATCTTGACAAGAAAAGCGCCGAGGACGCTGCCGAGAGCCTCAGTACCTTTGGCCATCGGGCTCTCGGCGTGGAGTTCGACGCGTGCGACGAGAGCTCGGTGAGCCAGCTCGCGGACCGAGCAGTACTCGAGCTCGGGGGAATCGATGTCTGGGTCAACAACGCGGGCGTCTACCCGAGCGTCCCGCTCCTGGACATGACCGAGGCCCAGTGGGACAGCGTGTTGGACCTTAACCTCAAGGGCAGCTTCCTCGGTGCCCAGCAGGCTGCCAAGCGCATGGTCAGCGCCGGGCACGGCGGCGTCATCGTGAACTTGGCGTCGACTGCCAGCTTCCGAGCACTGGGCCCCGGTGTCGTGCACTATGTCTCGTCCAAGTTCGGCGTCCGGGGGCTGACCCAGGCGCTGGCCGTCGAACTCGGACCCCACGGCATCCGTGTCCTGGCCGTGGCGCCCACGTTCATCGAAACGCCGGGTACGGCAGCGGGACGTGAGGCGCTGAAGGCGGCCGACCGTGAGGACGTGATGAAGCGGATGGGAGCGGCGAAGCCACTCGGCCGGGTCGGTGTTCCTGACGACGTCGCTCGCGTGGTGCTGTTCTGCGCGAGCGACCTTGCCGTACTGATGACCGGCAGCACGCTCGCCGTCGACGCTGGCGATCTGGCGCTCTAGCAACTCGTCCCTTCAGTGTCGCGCGTCGACCGGTCTTCGTGTCGGGTCAACCTCTCCGGCGGGACTGGCGGACGCCATTTGGATCTCTCGGGTCACTTCCGAGCGGCCTTGGATATATGCATCCCGAATGCCGTCCAGGTAGCGGATCTTTTCCATTTGGTGAAGCTCGCCCTTTCGAAGATGGACGAGTGCCGGCGAAGGAGATATCCGAAGGAGTTCCGACGCTATGTAGCCGCCCTGAGCACTGCCGGTCTACAAGAAGGTCTGCGTACGAAGCCTGCATTCCGCTGGGAAACCACGACTGCGGCGATCGCGCTGTTGTGGCACGCCATCACTAGGGACGCTGCTGGAGTGGATTGGAAGTGCGCTGTTTCGGCAGGCGTATGGCGCCAGCTTGAGTCCTTCCTCCTCCCGGAGGTCTCAAAATGGGCACGCTGTCTACGTTGGGACGTGATCGGCAGACCCCCATTTGATCGCCACGAGCTGCTGAAGCTCAATTTGACTCTGCGCTTCGGCAGCGCCTTTGCAGTGGCGAGCGATGTTCCCGCCCTCATTGAAGGAGTTCACGCGGACTCCCTTCTCTATATTCTGGACGAGGCCAAGGAGATTCCTGCTGGCACCTTCGACGCCGTCGAGGGGGCATTCGCTGGAGAGGGTGAAGCGATGGGTCTTGCTAGCTCTACACCCGGCCAACCAACTGGCCGTTTCTTTGACATCCAGACCCAGAAGCCCTGACACGAGGATTGGCGCGTCGTCCATGTGAGCCTCGAACGAGCCGAATGACCGCCGTCGTATTCGGACTGGTCTCACGGCCTCAACAGGTCTGATTCGTTGGTGATTCAGGCCGAGTTGAAGGTGGGCCCGCGATTCGACATTGCCTCGAGGCGATCGACGTCGAGTAACAAGATCTCCACTTCCTCTCCGCTACGCACGCCGGGCCCGTCGGGGAGGACGGCCAGAGCATTGGCATCAGCGAGCGTTCGGAGCACATGCGATTTCTGTTCTCCGGACTTCTCAATCCCAATGGCGCCGTCAGGCTGAAGGGTGGCACGTACGCAGACGAAATGCACTCTTCCGTCAGGAAGTCTACGGAATCCCTCGCTCGCAATGGCACGAAGACTCGGGCGGTCCAGGTTGAGCATCCCGCTCATATGGCGAAGGGCCGGGCGAACAAGGAGTTCGTAGGAAACCAGCGCGGCGACGGGATTACCGGGAAGTCCGAAGACGGGAGTCCCAAACGTCGGGAGCACACCGAAGGCGAACGGTTTTGCAGGTTTGACCGCAATCTCCATCGACATCATCGCCGGATCCATCTTTTCGAGCACTACCTTGACCAGGTCTCCCTCGCCCTTACTGACGCCGCCGCTGGTCACCACCGCATCGCAGCCAGCAGATCCCGCAACAAAGACTCGCGTCATCGCCGACTCGTCATCGCCGATCTGCCCAAGGTCGACAGCATCCCAACCGTCGGCGCGCAGTTGCGCCAGGAGAGCCGGACGGTTGGCATCATGTATCTTTCCTTCGCTGATCTTGGTCGCGTCGCCAACCAACTCGTCCCCGGTGGAAAGGACGCCGACCCGCAGTCGCGGATAGACCAGAACCGATTCGAGCCCCAAGCTCGACAGGACACCGATGTGCGCCGCGGTGAGCCGGGTTCGACTCACGAAGACATCATCGCCGGAGGCAACATCTTCGCCCTTGTGACGAACATGCGCGCCCTGGGCGACGGGTTGATGAATGACGACAGCCGAACCATCCTCCTGAATCTCGCTCAGCTCTACGATGCATACGCCGTCCGCTCCCTCAGGAAGGAGGGCTCCCGTCATGATACGGACAGCCTCCCCCGGACCGATCGTCGTGGATGGCACCTGACCCGCCATGATTGTGCCGATGACCTTGAGACGAGCGGGAGCGACCTTCGTATCTTCGGCGCGGACCGCAAAGCCATCCATAGCGGAGTTGGTGAAGAGGGGCTGATCGTTGCTCGCAAGAATGCGTTCTGCGAGTACGAGGCCGAGCGATTCAGCCAACCGGACACGGTCAGGACTCCTCGGCTGGCAAGCTGACAGCACAAACTTCCGCGCCTCGCGGAGGGGAATCATTGTGTCGTGAAGATGTCACGCGGGAGCGCTGTCGGAAGCGAATCCGTAGAGCAACGAGGAGTGTTTCGGATCGTTCCCGACGGGCAAAGGAATGACCCGGAAACCCGACGCGGCATTCGTCGGGGCGGTAGGCCGGGTCTCTCGAGTACCGACGCCCCGCCGTAAGTTCGGCTCTCCTCACATGGTTCGGGTTGCTCACGGGGGTCCACGAGGGTCAGCCAGCACACCAGGACACACCGAGGCAGTCCATGTCGTACGGAGTGTCCGCATCCGTCATGTTGGCATCCGTGACCTCAGGCGGCCAGCACGCTTTGTCCGCAAACACCATGTCGCACCGGTCGATCAATGCGTGCACTGACCGAAATCCCTCCTGAAGTACACGTTCGGCGGCAGCAAGGTCATCGGTCGACCATCGGGCGCAAAGAGGATTGCAGACACCCGCGACGATCGGA
The DNA here is from genome assembly GCA_003160635.1 of Acidimicrobiaceae bacterium. Lineage (GTDB taxonomy): Bacteria > Actinomycetota > Acidimicrobiia > Acidimicrobiales > RAAP-2 > Bog-473. Next base: position 4,711 of record PMLV01000084.1, read on the forward strand.
GCAACGGACGACGTCCCAGGCCAGTCCGCGAGCATTCGGAAGACGGCCTCGTTGACAAGGGGAAGATCGCAGGCAACCACCAGCACCGAGCAAGAGTGGCCGAGCTTCGCCAAATACCTGCCCCCGGCGACCATGGCCGCCAGCGGACCAGCACCGCGGGGTTCCTCCCAGATGGACTGAACGCCAGTGATGCCTGGCCCCACTTCGATCACCGGATCGGCAACGCGGCTGAGCATGCGCATCACACGCGTCGCTGCCGGTACCCCCTCAATCTTCATGGTGGCCTTGGTTACTCCCATGCGGCGGCTTCCCCCTCCAGTGAGCAGCATGCCCGCTGTCCGAGGGGTGGCCTGAGGTGAAGCCGAAGATGCCACGGCACAATCATGGCGCGCACGCACCAGCNNCCCCGTACTGTGGAGAGATCTACCGAGTGAGGAGCAACTCCGTGACTGTCGACGCCCAGACCTGGCTGATGCGCTATTCCGAGATCCTCGGCGTCGCCCCACCGAGTGAAACCGAGATCGAAGCGCTACTGGCGTTAGCCGGAGTGGCCGCACACGCTTCCGAGCGGGCTGCGGCGCCCGTGTCCTGCTGGGTGGCAGCAAGAGCCGAGAAAAGCGCAGACGAGGCGTTGATCGCGGCTGAGACGCTGGCCCGTTCCATCCAGTAGCGATTCTTCAGTTCATCGGATCGTCAGGCCGTTCCTACGGAGCAATGAAGTGGCCGACGGAGACGGCAATCGCTCCCATGGCCGGTTGGCCGGTGACCCGGTCGTACGTGCTGTCATTGCGCAGCAGCCGGTTCGTATTGGCGCCGTCAACGATGGGGTCTTCGTTCTCGCCCGGGTTCCCGCCAAAGGAGTGGCTCATGGACACCAGCCCTCGGCGCAGGTCGGGGTCCGATTCGACCACCCCGATGATGCTGTCGTGCTCCGAACTGATTTCGACCATGTCGCCGGGCAGGCATCCGAGCTCGGCCAGGTCCTCTGGATGCAGGAAGGCGGGGTTGTAGGTGCGCGTGCCCATCATTCCCGGCACGGTGCGCCCGTAGGTGTTCATCACCCGGTTCTCCCTCCGGGGGATGAGAAGCATGGGTCGTTCGGCCGAGACAACCATTGGGGTATGGGCACACGCCTCCAGGTCTGCCATCGCGCTGGGGTTGGCTACGTCCAACCGGGCCACATTTCCGGGCTCCGGAGGCTCGACCTGCAGCTCTAAGAGCTCCTCAAAGATGTGACCGTGGGGATAGCGCTTCACTTCTGCGAGCGGTACCCGTGAGCCCCTGGACATCAGCTCAAGAAGCTCATCCGTCGTCGGTTCGCGATGCATGTCGAGAGGCACCACATCGGTGGGTGCCTCGAGGTAGCCGCCGGGCACTCCATACAGGTTGACCAGGTTGAGTTGGAGGGCCAGCCGCTGGGCGATCCGGTAGTAGAGCTGCCAGTCCTCAATAACATCGGCACCGGGCGGGGGGTCGACGATCGCCGGGGTGTACTTCGCGTAGGGAAGGGCAAAGCCGTAGCCGAAGTGGAAGTACTTGATTGCCTCGGTGCCTTGGGTCGTGCCGGGTGTCTCGAGGGCCAGCTTGGTGGCCACCACGTAGTCGGCCAGTCGCGCCGTCGGGGAATATTCGACGTCCGTGGTGACGAAGAGATCGAGATCCTCGAGCGCACGTCTCGCAAGGCGCTGGTCGGGCCAGGCGGTCGCCGGGCTTCCTCCGACATTGAAGAGCGCCCGGATCTGACCCGGACCCGGCATCAAGATCTCTTCGGCCAGTGCGGCCGTTGGCAAGCCGGCGACAGACCGCTCGAGCCCCCGAACCCTCATCCGTTGGCCCGTCAGGGCCGGGTACGGAGGGAATGCCTGAGCCCTGGTTCGGGCGGGCGGGAGCAGGACGGTGGGCTTTTCGACTCGGTCCCCCTCTCGCGCCCAGAACCCCCGGACGCTCATCAGGCAAAGGAGGAGATAGGGAACGAGAGCTCCGGGGCTGGACATGGCCGCCCCGGTCCCGCTGCCGGCGCCGCCCCGACGCGCGGTGCCCAGCACGCGAGCTGCTTCCAAGAGCATGTTTTCGGGGACGTCGGCCCTCGTGGCGACTACTTCAGGGGTGAACGGAGCCAAGGCCGCCGTGAGCTCAGCCACTCCTCGCACGTGATCGGCGATGAACTGGTTATCGACCCATCCTTCGCGCACAATCACGTGGAGCAGGCCGGCAACGAGCACGGCGTCCTCGCCGGGCCGGGGTTGCAGGTGAATGTGCGCCCGGCGAGCGGTCTCGGTACGCCTCGGGTCGATCACGATGACCTTGGTGCCATTGGCGATGGCCCGGCTGAGACGCTTGGCCGGATTCTCCTCGAGGTATTGCTTCGAGATGATCGGATTGGTCCCGACGAACAGCCAGACGTCGGACGTGTCGAAGGGCGTTCGTCCGCCCAGCCATACTCCGTGGTACGCGTCGGCCACCATCATTCCGGGTTGGTCGATCGTGGCCGCGGAGTACGCGTTGGTCGAACCAAGGGCTTGGAGCAGAGCGCCCGCCAAACGGCCGACCGTGGGGTGCGGCACATTGGAGGAGCCGATATAGAGAGCGACCGAGTCAGGCCCGTGCGCATCGACGATGTCGGCAAGACGGTCGGCGATCTCGGCGACCGCTTCGTCGCTGCCAATGGGCTCGTGAGAGCCGTCGGACCGCCGCCGCAAGCTTTGCAGCAATCGATCGGGGTGGGCGTGGATCGCGGGCAGGGCCCGGCCCTTGGGGCAGGTGTACCCTTCGAAGAGCGGCGACGCACGGTCGCCCTTGACGTCCGTCACGACACCGTCCGCGACGGTCACCAGCACAGGACAGTGGGCTGTGCAGATGCGGCACATGCTCTCTCTCACCGCCACGATCTCGAGCCTAGCCCCGGTCGTTCCCCACAGCGTCGACGAGATTCCGGGAAACAGCCGTCATTCGGAGCCGTTCGATCCCTGCACCTACGTGTGTTCCCACAACAGCGAAGGACTCCCTCGACCATTGACCATGATGAGTGCCGACTTGTCGGTATACCCATTGCCGTAGAAGGTGTCGAGATAGATATCGCCGTTTGATGCCACCGCAATGCCATTCGGCGAGAACCCTGTGATCCCCAGATAGGAGACCTTGCTGGTCGTCGGGAAGGAGACGAGCGCCTCGATCCCTTGGGGCGAGAGGCGATCCACCGACAACTCGTCCATCGCGAGAACCGAGACACCGGGGTCTGTGACCAGGCCACCATTTCCCCTCGGATAGACGCTGCCGATGACACTCACGATGCCCGCAGGGTCGACCATCAAGATGGTCTTGGTGTTGAAGCCGGCCACATAGAGATTCCCGGCCCCGTCGAACGCCAGACCGTCAGGACCGTCCGCCGACGCATCAACGGCAGGCCCACCAACGCCATAGAGGCCGGCGTATTCGTTGTCGTCCTCTCCGAGCACTCTGGTAAAGGCCCCGTCTACCCCCAGCCTGAGGACTTGTGACCCTGTCGCCACGTACATCAGGCCGTCGGGTCCGAACGCCATCGCCGAAGGGTCGATCGATGCAGCAAGCGCCGGGGTTCCGTCCGTCACCCAATCTGTTTGCCCCCCGCCGCCGGCAATCGTCGTGATGGTGCCGGTTGGCGACACGGCGCGTATGCGCCCGTTGCCCAGATCGGCGATGTACAGCGTGTGGTTGGGGCCGAACGTGATACCCCCAGGATCATTGAGCTGCGCCTTGGTCGCGGGTCCGCCGTCCCCCGAGAACCCGGCGGTGCCGTTCCCGGCCACAGGCACGAATGATCCACCGGGAAGTCGCTCGAGGATCTGATTGCGAATCCCATCGGCCATGTAGATATTTCCGTTCGGTCCGACTGCGAGCGACTCTGGCCGCTCTGGCTGGACCGTGGTCGGTGGCTTCGAGGTGACCTTGTGGGTGGGTGGGGGTGCGGACGAATGTCGGCTTGGTGCAACGCGACCTCCGGTTGTCCCGACGATTGCGGCCACCACGCACGCCACCAACGCAACCGCCGCGGCGATGACGATCCGTCTCCGACGTTGGCGTCGGTGCGCCTCGCGAAGGACCAATTCGGGATCGACGAGTTCGGATGCCTCACTCGGAACGACACTCGTGGTGGACATAATGGTGCTACTATAGATGTCACCATGCGCAATGTCAAGCTCGACCGAAACGACACCATGGCCTTCCATGACCAGGTTGCCGCCGAAATCCGTCGCGACATCGTGAACGGAGATGTCCTGCCGGGCCAGCGCCTCCCTCCGGCACGCGACATGGCCGCAGTCCTGGGGGTACACACGAATACGGTGCTGCGCGCGCTGCGAATCCTGCGAGACGAGGGGGTGCTGGAGTTTCGCCGCGGCCGGGGCGTCACCGTCTGTGGGGAACCCGAGCGAGGCGTGCTCTGGTCACAAGCCCAAGACCTCCTGGCTCAGGCGCGGCATTTCGGAGTGCAGAGGGAGGAGCTGGTCTCGATCATCAACAGTCTGCCGTAGGCCACCCGGGCTGGGCTGTTCGGGGGCAGGAGGCTCGTGCCTGCAACGAGCCGCCGACCACCTGGGCCTCGTTGGACCTATGCAGCAGTCTTAACAATTGATATCCTAACGAAGGCGTAGTTTCGACTTGGAAAATAGGGGGGGTAATGAGGAACTCAAAATTCCTGTCGCGCGTGCTCGCGACGGCGTCAGCATGTGCGGTGGCAACGGTCGGCTTGGCCGTCATTTCGGCGGCACCGAGTGGAGCAGCCGCCAAGGCTCCGATTTCCATCGGCTATATCTGTAGTTGCACCAGCCCCCAGGCCTCGAGCGTTGTGATAAATCGCTCCGCCTATGAGGCGTACGTCGACTACACCAACGCCCATGGCGGCATCGCCGGGCACAAGATCAAGCTCTATCTGGCCGACGACTCCGCCAACCCGGCCACATCGACTGCGGACGTACACACCTTTGTGACCCAGGACCACGTCCAGGCGATCGTCTCGCTGGCGGGAAGTCCCTCCGCGTGGCAATCATACGTCGATGGCCTGCACATCCCAATTGTGGGAGCCGACGGCTCCGCGATCCAGTTCTTCACCGACCCGAACTTCTTCTTTCCGGGGCAGACGGACGACTCGCTGCCCGCAGCAGTGGCAATCGCGGCAAAGAAGGTCGGCTCCAACAACTTCGGCGTGATGTACTGCGCCGAAGCCGCTGCGTGCCAGGAACTGGTCGCCCCGCTCGAGGCCATCGGGCCGAAGTACGGCGTCAAGCTGGCCTACAACACCCAAATCTCCTATGCGGCACCTTCCTACGCCTCCGAATGTCTGGCGGCGCAGCAGGCCGGTGTGAAGGCCCTCTTCATCGGTGACGCCGTCACCGTGGTCGAGTCGGTGGCGAAAGACTGCGCCGCGCAGGGCTACAACCCGACCATCATCGCCAGCGACGGTGCCGTCGGTATCCAGTTCGCTACGACGCCGGGGCTCTCGAACAACCTGCTCGCCTTCGAGCCGCAGATCCCGTTCAACGTGACCAACACCCCGGCGACCAAGACGATGGTCGCGGCGTTCAAGAAGTATCAGCCCGCCCTCATGAGCAGCCCCAACTACAACGGGGAAGTCGATGAGGCTTGGACCAGCGGCCTGCTCCTGGCGGCGGCCGTCGAGGCCGGTCACCCCGGCAACACGATCACCTCGGCCGAGATCCTCAAGGGCCTGCACTCGCTGCACGGCAACACTTTGGGGGGCATGTCGCCGCCCTTGACCTTCCACGCCGGCAAGCCGAACCTCGTGGACTGCTGGTTCTGGATGACCACATCGCACGGGAAGTTCACCGAGAAGTACGGCTTGACCCCGGCCTGCAAATAGGGGCTCTGACCACAGTTACATCAGATTTGTACAGAAAGAAGGGTGGCGCCGTCCGGCGCCACCCTTCTTTCGTTGCGGGGACCCTTCATGGCTTGCAGAGATCGAGGACGATTCCAGTAGGGACAATGGATTGATCATGGAACGCTAGGGGGCTGTTGAACAAAGGCCTTTCATTGCGGCTCCGAGCGTCATATCGTTGCTCCCGGGTCCTCGGGGGTAAGCCCGCACCGAAGAGACGGAGTTGAGGGAGAAGTCCGGCCGCGCTGGCAGGTCATTGACCA